>JAYSTV010000249.1:0-21496 GCA_043719425.1 Acidimicrobiia bacterium
CGCGACAGTGGGGCGACGGAGGGGTGACGGGTGGGGCGGAAGATGCGGTGAATCCACACGCCTTTCGGAGGAATCATGACCGCTGGGACCCAGCCCCCGTGCCTTACCGCCATGATGGACAGCGCTGCCGCAGCAGCGGCGAAGGCGGCGGCCGACAAGGCTGCTGCTGAAGCCTCACAGGCTCAGGCTTCGCATCTCGCGGACGTGGCGGCGAAGCTCAAGGACGCCATCGCGGCCTACGTCGAGGCCCGACATGCGAAGTCCGCTGATGTCGCCGAGATCGACACGCGCCTTGCGGCACTGGAACGGAATCTGAAGTGCTACCTGACCGAGGCGTGTACCGACGCGCTCGACGCCGCTCGTGAGAAGTATGAGCTCGACCTCAAGGCCAAGCTCGACGCGAAAGCCTCCGCCGACAAGGCGCTGCACAAGTGCACGGCCGGCTGCGACGAAGACTGCACGCTGCCCCACACGGTTGTCGATGGCCTTCAGAAGCAGATCGAGGAGACGCTCCAGGAGGGAACGGCGTTCGCCGCCCGCGTTGCCTCCCTCAAGGCTGAGATCGATCGGATCGAGAAGGTCGTGTGCGATGCGGCGGGCGACCGTGTGAGCGCATATGTCGACTTCCTCGAAGTCGCGCGCTCCCGAGGCGGGCTCTGGAACGGTCTCGACGGAACCGCGAAGCCCGAAGACGGTCTATGCGAACGAGTGACGAAGCTGCTCGCGGACCTCGATGCCGCCAACCTCGAACTGCAGAAGTGCAAGGACGGGCTGGCCAAGCTGAACGAGGCGCTCGACAAGGCCACAAAGGCCTACGAGGAATTCAAGAAGCGCCGCGTCGAGGAGATGGTCGACGCAGCCAAGGTGCCGTGCGCGGCCGCTCCAGCGGGGCCGGCACCGTCGCCCGCGCCTGGTTCCGCCGCCGCCTGACGATCTCGCGACGATCTCGCGACGCACGCTTCATCAGACTCGCCTCCAAAGCAGCGCTCGGACGACGGAGGTCAGAGATGAACGCGGTTGTGACGGAAGAAGTCGGGTCCAGCGCCCGAGCAGAAGGGCGCGAGGGGCACGGCTGCTCAGCGAATCTCACGATGCTGGGAGGGTTCTCGCTCTCCTACGAAGGTCACGAGGTCGATGTCCCCGAATGCAGTCAGCGGGTGCTCGTGTACCTCGCCTTGCGAGAACGATCGCAGAACCGGCACGTCGTCGCATCGACACTTTGGCCCGAGAGCACCGAAGCCCGGGCGGCCGCGAATCTCCGGTCGTCGCTGTGGCGTCTTCCGGCGCCGGGCGGTCGCTCGTTGTGCGACGCGCGCGGACAATCGCTGTCGATCTCCGCAGATGTCGACATCGACGTCCGACGCGTGGAGCGCCTCGGATGGTCGATGGTCGACGGAGAGGGAGTCCCGCCACGCGACGTCGGTCGGTCGTTCTTCGAGGAGTTGCTCCCCGGATGGTATGAGGACTTCGTGATCATGGAGCGCGAGCGTCTTCAGCAGCTGCGGCTGCACTTCCTGGAAGCGATGGCCCTGAGGCTGTCGGCAGAAGGACACCATGCAGAGGCGCTCGACGTCGCCTTGCGACTCGTGGCGGCGGAACCGCTGCGCGAACGGAGCCAGTCCGCCCTGATCAACGTGTACCGTGCCGAAGGGAATGTCGCTCAGGCGGTGCGCCAGTACGAGCGGTACCGATTGCTGCTGTGCGAAACCTTCGGGTGTAATCCGTCTCCGGCGCTCTCCGACCTTGCCTATGGTGTCACACCGTGCGAGTCTGGCGACTAACCGACCGTGAGCGCTGAAGACTCCTTGGTCGCCGTCCTGCAGCGTGATTACGACGCCGCCCTCGGCATGTTCCGGCAACTCGTCGACACGCGCTTTAAATTGCTGGCCCTCGTGCCGATCGCGACCGGTATCGCGGTGCAACAGCCCGACGAGCACGGTTCGATCGCGTTGCTCGGGCTGGCCGTGACTATCGGCGTGATCGTGTACGAGATCCGCAACTCGCAGCTCCACGACAACACCGTGCACCGCCTGCGATGGCTGGAGGACGAGATGAAACTGCCGTCGTCCGTCGCAGCATCGAAGTCCGGCGGTCTGATCACCGATTCGCGAAGCGGTGCGCCGCTTCGAGTCGGCGGCGTGCGGGTCGTGCACGACCGAGCGCTTGCGCTCGTTTATGGCGTTGTCGTTGGGGCATGGATGTATCGGCTCTCGTGGTCACAGTCCGCACATCTGTGGACCTCGGCACGACCTTGGGGGGCCAAGTCGGCAGGCGCAATCGCTGCACTGACGACAGCGTTCGTCATCGTTCGGACGTCTCAGCGCGGGCGAGTCGCACGGCCACTCGATCAGCTGCTCGGCGGGGCGTCGGGGCGGGCGAGCCCCAGCGACGTTGCGGCGCTCGTGCCCGATCTCGACGCCGTGGTCGCCGAGGCCGGTGCAAGCCGGCGCGTGCCGCGCACGAAGGCAGTCGACACGGCGGATCGTCTTGGTCTCATCGAAGTCCGTCGAGCCCTGGCCCTCCGCCGGCGCGCACAAGCGATGACCGATCCGCCCTCTCACGCCGATGAGAGCCGCCGACGGAGTCATCCGCTCGTCGGTCGCCGTCGGTACCAAGCCGACTGGTGGACCGTCGGACGGATCGAGGACAGCATCATCCGGCGTCCCTTGCTGCCATGGCGAGCAATGACCCATCTTCGGGAGTCCACAACGGTGCGGATCCGGCCGACCCCGTGGGGCGAGCTCTGGACGGCGCACCCGGCGCCGAACTCGACAAGCAGTCGTGAGCGGGCAGCATTGCTCGAAGCGCACCTTGTACGTCGCGTCGCCGGTCTAGCCGAGCTCGTTGCTGCGCTGGGTGCCGCAACGTCGGACGGGTGGCTCACGGAGTCTCAGATCACCGACGCTGTCGACGGGCCCGAGCGACGGACGAGTGAACTGTCGGCGCAGCTCACGCTGCTCAGACGCGCGGGCGTCGTGGAACGCGGGGCCTCACCAGGTGGTGAGCGGTACCGATTGATCGAGTGGCACCCCAGGCCCGTCGTGGATCGCAGTGAGCCGATCGTGGTCGACACGGACCACGTCACGTTCTTCGAGGTGGCGTCGTCAGCGCCGGTGTGACGGGCGAGCGTCGTCAGCGGTCACACGTCGTGCGTCCGCGATGATTGCGCGAAGCGTTGACGACACACCGATTCCGAGTTCCCGCTGCAGCAGCGCGCCGTAGTCCTCGAATTGCCGCAACGCCTCCGACGTGTTGCCCTCCCCGAAGTGCGCTTCGATCAGCGCGAGGCGTGATGACTCGCGCAGCGGCTCGGCCTCGACCGCAGCCATGGCGGCCTCGATCGCTTCGCCGAATCGGCGTGCGCCACGATGTTCGGCACTCAGCGCTTCGAGGGCATGAATTCGGCGCTGGCGCAGCAGTTCACGCTCGAAGACGAGCCAATCTTCGTCCATGTCGGGCAGCAGATCGGAACGCCAATCGGAAAGCCGCATTTTTGTGTCCGCACCAACCGGAGAGTGCACGAGGTCCGAGACGTCGATCCGCAGCTCCGATGCCAGCGCCAGCATTGTCCGGGTTGCCAGCACAGCGCACGGGGCGTGATGTTCGATGTGCCAGAACGCCGAGCGCAACGCGCTCTGCGCTCGGTCTGCTGGGCGCAGCGGCCACAGGCGCTCTGCAATGGTTCGGCGCGGTGCCGCGGGTCCGTTTAAAGCGAGAAACGCCAACACCCTTCGACCCTGAGGCGGAAGGACGATCTCCCGACCGTTGCGGCACAACTCGAAGCGACCGAGAAGCCTCATCGACCACGTTGGCGTTGGCTCGACTCCCATCGAATCCTCGACGCCGGTCGTAGGGTTACGCGACGCGACGGTGACGTCGGAGTTGAGGTCCACTGCGACACTGTTCCCGTGACTGACTCGGATCCGACGGTCATCGTGACCGCCACGGCGTGGAAGCAGGGCGATGGCGTTGTCGTGCGCCTCCTCGCACGGCGCGTCGACGACAGCACCACAGAGTCGAGTGTCGTGAACGGCATCGATGCGGCCGTTGCCTTCGTCCGCGTTGCACTCGAGCGGACCCTTCGCTGATGGACTCTTCACGAGCACTCCGTCCCTACATCGTGTCTGCGAAACGTGTTCCGCTCCGATGCGTTCGAGCCTACAGATCGCCAAAATGCGGGCAAGAAGCACCGATGTGGATTTCCCTGTCCTATGGTGCGCCAGGCGCATCGTCATTGTCGAGTGCGCGAACTGCTGTTCAGTCATGAGCGCTGCCGCACGCGTCGGCGATACGACCTCCCACGGGACACCACTCGTCGGAACCGGGTGCCCGACCGTGCTGATCGGTGGGCGTCCCGCCTGGCGATCGGTTGTTCCGGCGAGCGGTGGTGGTGCAGCGTCGAGTGCAGTTGCGGCATTTCAGTCGGCACAATCTGCGGCCCGCCAGGCCATCGAGGCGGCAAAACTAGCAACGGTCGCCGCGTTCGCCTCGGGAGTACCGGGTGCCGGACCGGCAGCGAAGGCCGCAGAGGAGGCGCTGAAAGCTGCGACTGCGGCCGCGATGTCGGCGGCGGCGACAGCAGCAGCAGCGTCGATAGCAGCGGCCGCCGGCGCACCGCCCGACGTCACGACATGCCCCGTCCCGCTCCCGATTCCACCCCACGGGCCGGGGATGGTGACTGCTGGAAGTACAACGGTGTTCATCGGCGGATACGGTGCGGCACGGATGGGCGACCCGATCGTGGAGGCCATCGGCCCGCCAAACACGATCGCCGGCGGCGATGGGAGAGTCGCAGTCGGCTAGGAGAACCCATGCCGTTGCCCGGCGCCACGGCCGTATGACAGGCTGTCGTGTCGACCTGGCTGTGCGTAGCATTCGTGGTCGGCGGAGGAGGCGCCTTCCTCTCTTCTCGGAGCCCCTGTTCATCTCGCTTCGGTGCTGTCGTGGCTTGAGCGGTCGAAGTGGGCATTTCGCAGTGCGCGTGCGGCGCAAACCGGGCCCCGTCCTCGACCAAGAGAAGCCTCTCCAGAGGGCCGCGCCACATTCGTAGCCACGAGCCGCCTGCGTCAGGGCGTCAACGTTACTTCGGCGCGGCTGGAGCTTTCTGAAGGTCGGAGCACAACTTCCCGTGCTGTATTTCGGCCTTGGGTCTGGGCGATTGTCACTGCTGCCCGCCAGCACGCTGCGGTCCTACGTCAACTCCTCGGTGAGTGCAGCGGACGGATGGCCCGCATCTGTACTGGCGCCCTGGTCATGTGCTCCGACGATCGGCTCCTCGCCGGTCTGGCTGCCGTCAACGGTGATTACGACGAGGTTGACCGACTGTTCGCCGACGTGGGCGATGACTGGTTGGAGGAGGTCGGCGAAGTCGGCGGGTGTTGGCGGTGCCGCGTTGCATGGCGGTGACGATCCGCGTCAAGCCCGCGTCGCTGCGTCAATTCCGCGTCACGTAAGCGCGCTGATGAGTTCGCCGTAGTGGACTGCGGAGAGTGGTGTGCACGGTGCGCGTTCGCGTGCCGACACGGAATCGTAGGTTCAGGTCCAGCCGCGGCGGGTCATTTCGGCGCGGAGCACGCCCATCTGATTGGAGAGTCGTTGATTGGTGGTTATGGGGGCGCGTTTGCGCTCCAAGTGTTGGTCGAGGAACCCGAGTTGTTTCGCGGGGTAGTCGCGGAAAATGTTGTTGGCCGCAGCGAAGAGCTACCGCAACGAGGTGGCGGCATGCTGCTCGCGGTCACTTCCTGACGAGTCGGACCGGCGTCCAACCTCGATCGCGCAGCCGATAACACCGCTGTACTCAACCCGGCCGCGATCAAGTTCGCTCTCTCGGATGAACACCTGGCGTTGGAGCGGTCCACGGTCATCGCAAAATGCTCGCAGCGTTCCCTTTGCTGATCCTGCTCGGGCTCCGCAATCCGCTAAAGACGCTTCCCCTGCTCTTCTCTTCGAGATCGCCCGGAAATTCATCTGGCTTATGCGCGCCTTTCCCGATGTCGTGCTCCGCGCGAAAGGCTTGCACCGATAGCGAGCACGAGACACAGCGGCGCGTAGAACTGGAGATCGTTTCGTCGAAACTCCGATGTTGCGGCAAATAACCCGGTCGCCGAGACGATCAGTCCTCCAAACCCGCGGAGCGCAAGCACCGCTGCGGTCCCTGCCGTGGCGAGGTCCGAGGCGAGCACTGCCGCTGGTCTTGTGACCCGAGGACGCGCCGCTACGGTCGCGGCGGACAGAGCGAGAAGGGCGGCGACGGATGCGCTCGCGCCAACTCCGGGTGCTTTCGCGGGGCTGTCGGAGCCGATCACGGATCGCACGAACTGTGCCGCGTCGGCGTAGGGCCACGTCGACCCCGTTGCCCAGGCCACATGGAGGACGGCAACGCCGGCGAGCGTGGCGGCAGTCCCGAGCGACACGCGTCGTGCCATCGAACCCGCATCGCCGCTCGGGATCGGACTGGGCCGAAACGCGGCCAGGAGGCGCCGTCGCCGACGGACCGGTGCCGTCAGTGTTGAGCGGGTGGCCCGATGGCCGGCGGCAGCGGCTTCGATGTTGTCCATTGCGTCCTCGGTCAGCGCGTCATGCATCGGCTCGATCAGTGCTGGCCACACGAACTTCATGACCGAAGACGGCGTGGCGACGATTTCGTGTCGCACGATCGTGTCGGATCCAGCCGACTCCAACGAGAACGTATGGGTGCCCTCAAGGCGCATCTTCGGATCAAAGCGCATCACGATGCGTCCGCGCTCGGCGCTCTCCACCCGATACCGAACGAACCCGTGGCCGCCGGCTGACCCTGGGCGGCAGCCATCGTCAAGCACCAGGGCGGGCCAGCGATCGCTGGGCCACACCTGATCATGCGGGCCTGCCAGTAGGTCGAGCAGATCCGCCACCTCCTCGTAGGCCGCGTGGATGCGACGCTCGTGTCGGTTCAACATGGTTCCTCCTGGGGGTTTGCATAGTGCTTCCATACGTCTGCGTATGGAAACAATACGGTAGCGTACTGACGATGTCCAAATCACTCACTCGGATTCCGGAGAGCCGGAAGAGAGCTGTACCCATCCCGAAGACGAAGGCGCGCCTCGCCGCTGAAACATGGGTGGATGCCGCTCTCGACATGATCGGTAGGGACGGGATAGCTGCATTGTCGGTCGAGTCGCTTGCGGCCGAACTAAACGTCACGAAGGGCAGCTTCTATTGGCACTTCGACAACCGTGACGCGCTGATCGTCGCGTCGTTGCAGCGGTGGGAACAACTCGCCACCCGTGCCGTCATCGACGCCGCCGAATTGGGTGGCAGGCCGCGCGAACGACTGGCGTTACTGCTTGAAATCGTTGTGCGCCCGATTCCGGAAGACGCGATCGAGTCGGCCATCGTCAGAACTGCGCCGGACCCTCTCGTGTCACCCGTCCTTCGTCGCGTCGCCGAGCAGCGCCTCGCCTATCTGGCCTCGATCTTTCGCGACCTCGGATTCAGTCGCGCCGTTGCGTCGCGTCGCGCGTACACGGCGTACGCGGCGTACCTCGGCATGCTCCAGCTTGAGGCCGACGACGCGCAGCATCGTTCGGTGCGCTCAGCCCGCCCTTATGTTGATGAGCTGATAACGATGTTCGTGAGCGGCGCACCGATCGCCGAATGAGCTCGCAAAAGGCCAAGCGGGCTTGAGCGCCCGCGGAATAGGTCATGGACTAGCCGCTGCGGTACTGCGCATCGACGAGCAGCATCGGTGTCAGAGCGTGCTGCGCCGAAGCGACAATCGGGCCGGCCTGACATCTCTTCTGAGCCACAGCTCGGCGAGGCAGAGGTTTGGGACCCACGAGAGGAACGGCATGAGGCGGTAAGCGCGGTCGAACGCGGCCCGGGTTGAGCTGCGCCGGCGGGGTCTTGGATGGCGATCAAGTCTATCCAGACACACCTTGTCCTGGGTGGCGTCGCAGCACGTGTGCGTGCCGTCGACCTTTACCGGGAGTCCGAGTGACTCGCTGCGCATGGCTTCGGCCGACACCTCGTCAGTTGAGGTGACCTCGATGCCGACGTGGTTGATCGTGCCCGGGTCGCCCTCGCCCTCGATCACGATGAACTTCAGCGGCGGGTTCTCCACCACGAAGTTCGCGTACCCCGAGCCGTTGCTTCGCCGGGCCGACACCGAAAAGCTGCAACCGGCTCCAGCGACATGTCGCCGAAGGCGTCCTCGCCGCGGGACGCATCGGCAATCACGCGCACTATCGAATCGTTGACCCGTGCGTCACCGGACTCCTCGACCTCGCCGTCTGCCTAACCGAAACGCGTCGCAACGGTAACGCCGGATAGCGCGCAGACCCTCTCGGATCTGTACGCACACAAGTTCCGACGGTCCCGAACAGTTGCGCTCCGAACTCACGGTCGCTCAAGTGCGCAGGTCAGGCGGCCGAAAGAGGGCCCTATGACGGAGATCACGCTGAATCCACGGACTCGCCACCCGAAATACGCTCGGCTTCAACGCAGCGGATCGCACCTATGGCGGATCACCTGTGTGGGGACGCTCTCACTGAGCCTGTTGGCGGGGACCGGAAGCCTTTTGGCGCCTGCGCAAGGCTGGATTCCTGCATCGGTGTCTCAGACGACGGCCGGGCCGTTGACGTCTGCGACCGTGCCCGCCGGTGTCTGCGAGGCCCGGATCACGGCGGCCGGCGCGCCCGGTGGAGCCGCTACCGCCGGCAGTGAGGCGGCGGGGGCATTGATCGTGGCGACCTTCCAGGTCGTGGCCGGGCAGTCATACGACGGCAGCGTCGGCGCGGTCGACGGTGCCGGCAACGGTTGGCGGAAAGGCGGCGGTCGAACGGTCGTCAACATCAACGGGCAGACCGCGGTGATCGCCGGAGGAGGCGGTGGTGCGGGCAGCATTGGTGCCGGTGGTGCCGCTGGCTATTCGATTCCTAACGGACCGATTCCGGCAGGCGGCCTCGTCGTCGCCGGAAGCGACGGTTCAAGCGCCTACGGCGGACAGGGCGGGCAGTCCAACGGAGGTGGCGCGGGCGGTGCGGGCTTGGGTTTCGCAGGCCCCGGTCAAGGTGCTCCCACTGGCACCGGCGGCGGAGGCGCAGGGCGACGAGGCTCCCTGTACGGCGGCGGCGGGGGCAACGGATTCAGCGGTGGCGGGGGAGGGAACGTGGACACCGGATTCGGCGGCGGCGGTGCTGGCGGTGGGTCGTCGTGGATCTACGGCGGCGGGTTCGACGCGCTTGCGACACAAGCAACCAATGTCGTCGGTACGGCCGCGACAACTGCATCGATCACCATCGACTGGACCCTGTGTCCCGCACCGACGACGACCACGACAACGACAGCGTCCACGACGACCACGACAGCGCCGACGACGACCACAACGTCGACACCATCCACGACGGTCGCCATCGTGGTTCCCATCCTGGAACCGGCAACGGTGCCAACGACGGTGGCTGCGACGTCGACGACAACGACAGCTCCGACGACGACAACAACCACCCCTACGACCACTTCATCGACGACGTCGACGCTGCCGAGCGCGCTCGCCCTGCGCTCGCAGGTTGACGTGCCCACGCCGCTCGTGACCATCGCCAACGCGACGAAGAAGCCCGCTGTGAGGAAGCCCGCCACGGCGAGGAAGCGGGTGGCCGGTAACCCGATCCTCAAGAAGCAGAAGTCCGGCGCCCCAAAAAAGTCCGCTGTGAAGAAGAAGGTCGCTGTGAAGAAGAAGGTCGCTGTGAAGAAGGTCGCTGTGAAGAAGGTGGCTGTGAAGAAGAAGGTGGCTGTGAAGAAGGTGGCTGCGAAGAAGGTGGCTGTGAAGAAGAAGGTGGCTGTGAACAAGAAGGTGGCTGTGAAGAAGAAGGTCGCTTTGAAGAAGGTGGCTGCCATCAAGAAGGTGGCAGCTGTGAAGAAGAAGGTCGCGGTCAAGAAGGTGACTGTGAAGAAGAACGTCGCTTTGAAGAAAATGGCTGTGAAGAAGGTGGCTGCTGTGAAAAAGACGCCCGCCGCGAGGAAGGCCGCTACGGCAAGGAAGCCGGTGGGCGGGGACCCGCTCTTCAAGAAGAAGGTCGCTGTCAAGAAGAAGGTCGCTGTGAAGAATAACGTCGCTGTGAAGAAGGTGGCAGCTGTGAAGAAGAAGGTCGACGTTCAGAAGACTGCCAAAAAGGGTAACCGCCTGAAGTTCAACTGACTCAGCAGCCGGTTGGGTCCACCCGCGGGCGATCCGGGCCTTGACGAACACCGTTGCGAGCTCAGCGAGTGAACCGGCGGCAACGAGACCTGCTCACCGCGGCCCAGTCGTTCGTACCGACGATTTCGGCGCGCGTCGCTGGCCGACAGTTCGCCGTGGAGTGTTCCGACCACCCTCAACGAAGGAGTGAACGCATGACCACGACGACCATCCGTGGAACGAGCATTCTCCTGGGCGCCGCCGACGCGCCACGACTGCTCTCGTTCTACTAACCGGTCTTTGGACTCGCTCCAGTCGAACTCCGAACCGTCGACCGGACTTCAGATTTACAAACCAGCTCCACTTGTCGAGACCTACGAAAATGTGCCGATCGAGCTATGGGCTGGCTTCTGGTGCACGGAGCTTGTCGAGCAGCCGGGCCAGGGTTCGACGTTCAGTCTCGTTGAGTCGTGTCATGGCCGGTGTTGCCTCAGCGGCGCGTTGCTGGACGGACGTCCGAAGTTGTTGCCCCTCGGGTGTGAGTTCGAGGAGTTTGACTCGACGGTCCGGGCCCCGACTCGTCGAAACCAGTCCGCGCTCGGTTAAGCGTGCCGCAAGCCCGGTGACGTTCGACTTATCACAAGCGAGGTGTTCGGCGAGCACGCTCATGGCCGTGGGCTCGAACAAACGAAGGACGAACCGGGCCTGTGGTGGCGTGAGCCCATGGTCTGACGCAATCTCGCCGAACGCACGTCGCGAATCCTCTGAAGCTTCGTGAAGGCGACGCGCGACTGCGTACGCCTCATCTGACAGGCGCGCTTTGGAAGACACGCCGAAAGACTACACAAAATTGGTTGACTTCCTCAACCAATCTGACATAGTTGAGTCCATCAACTATTGGAGGCACCATGACAACAACTACAGCTACAACGACAACAAGCATCTACCCGACGACCCAGCGTGGACGCACCGCACAAACCGCAGCGGTAACGACATTCGCGGCGGTCACGGCCAATCTCGCCGTCTTCGCCCTGGCCCGGGCACGCGACGTGAACTTCGAGTTTCCGAAGCCTGGATCGGGCACCGGAACTCAGACAGTCAACGCAGGCATGGTCCTCGTGGTCACGATGACCGCGATGATCGTGGGCTGGGTGATCGTCGGGTTAACGGCTCGGCATCATCGGCCAACGCTCGGTACTCTGGCAATCATCGGCGGCATTTTCGCAGCGGTGTCCACTATTGGCCCGCTCACCCTCGATGCCGGCTTGTCGGTCAAACTTTCACTGGCCAGCATGCACTTGATTGCCGGATCGTTTTACGTGGCGGGCGTCGCCTCGTTGCGCCGCACGAACGCTGGAGCGTCGCAATGACTCCCGACGCGGCATTCAGCGAATCCGAACTCCGATTCCTTCACGCCCCCGACCGCCCGCTTGGCCGCGTCGCCACGGTCAGTCGCGATGGGATCCCGCATGTGGTTCCTTCGGGGTGGGTGTATAACGACGATCTCCGGTGTATCGATGTCACCGGACGCGAGGTACAAAAGACGAAGAAGTTTCGAGACGTAACCCTTACGGGGAAGGCAGCGATCGTGATCGATGGCATCGCCCAAGGCGACGGATGGCATCCCTGGGCAATCGAAATCGCAGGCAGCGCGGAAGCTGTCGCAGGTCCACCCGCACTGATCCGCATTCGCCCCGAACGCGTACGATCCTGGGGGCTAGAAAAAGCACCCTAACGAAACGCCGTGGGGTCGTCCATTTGTGCGCACACAGCGGCGCTGCTGTGGGTCTACGCCGGTCGACGTCGAGGACGCCGTGCTCGCCCGCTGACACCGTCGAAGGACGAGATCGACCGTTTCGGACCGCTGAAACCCGAACAGGTCTGCGCCGCTTGCGAGCGGCGGTGGCAACCACGGAAGCCGGGCTGCCCGAGAGGATCCCGAGTCCTCGAAGGAATGCTCCGGCAACACGCAACGGCGCTACCGCGCCCAGCCATTTCAGTTGCCCTCGGCGACACCGAAATCCGGCGAGCATCTTCTACCACCTTCGAAACCGGGCGTTGGTGAGCAAGCGGCGCCACTGCTCGTTCCCTACGGTGCATACGAAAGCTGGCCGGGTCAGCCTCGTGGTGCCACTCCGGTGGCGTTGCCTTTGACGTTGTTCGAGGGTCCCGGATGCCTCCACGAACCAGGGGGATCTCCAAGGCGTTTGTAGCGGTCGATCAATGTTGGGAGACGTCGTTCGAGTGTGGTGCGGACGATGGTGGCGAGGGCGAGGGGAGCGAGGAGAAACGGCGCGGTGCTGGTGAGGAGTTGGGTGAGGTCGACGGTGATGATGTTGCCGACAAATAGCCAGAGTGTCGGCGACGGTGACCGCGGTGAGTGTGGCGCCGATACCGTCGAGTCCGAGTGATCGAAGAACCGGCTCACGGAAGAACAGCAGCCCACCCAGCGCGGCGCCGACGGTGAGCCCCGAGTAGATGACGGTTCGCCCGGCGGTTGCCCGCGCCGCTGATACGGCTGCGTTGACCGGGTCGGGCTCGTTTGCGTGTTGGCTGTGTTGTCGGTGGAACTCGGTTGTGATGAGCAGCGTGTAATCGACGGTCAGCCCGATGGCGAACATGGTGACGACGTTGACAGCCCTTTCCGAGGCAACATCGGTGTCGCGCTTCTGCTGCGTTGTCATGAGCGTTCGACTGGGAGCCCGGCGGCTTCCCAGTCGGCGGCGCCACCGATGTAGCGACACACGTTTCGGTACCCGGCCGCCGCAAGCAGCCAAGCCGCGTGTGCCGACCCTGGGCAGGCCTCGTCCGTGCAGTAGGTCACGATCGCGCGGTCAAGGTCAGGCCCGATCGCGGCGAGCACTGCACCAGGATCGTCGGGGGTTGCTCGGACGGCACCGGGGATGTGACGGTCCGCGAACTTGCCAGGACCTTGCGCGTCGATAAGCACGATCGTGCAGGCATCGAGACGTGCTTGGACTTCGTTGCGTTCGATTGGTGTGACATCGCAGAACTCAGTGGACTGCTGCGCCGAAGTGATCCGTATCTGCCAACACCGTGTACACCTCCCACGGCACGCCTTCGGGGTCCATCGTCCACACCTTGTCCTGGGTGGCGTAGCAACACGTGTGCGTGCCGTCGACCTTCACCGGGAGCCCCAGTGACTCGAGACGCATCGCCTCGGCCGCCACCTCGTCAGTTGAGGCGACCTCGATGCCGACGTGGTTGATCGTTCCCGGGTCGCCCTCGCCCTCGATCACGATGAACTTCAGCGGCGGGTTCTCCACCACGAAGTTCGCATACCCCGGCCGTTGCTTCGCCGGGCCGACACCGAACAGCTTCGTGTAAAACACGACGGCTGCTTCGGCGTCGCGTACGTTGATTGACATCTGGAACCTAGACACGTGATCCTCCTGGATCTCAGTACTACATGTACTTGTGTAATAGAATGCCAGAGGAGGTTCACTGTGTCAAGCAAGAGATCGAAGATCGTCGATACGTCGGTGGCGTCGTGTTCGCTGGCCGAGCGGCCGCTGATCTCGGGCAGCACCGTCGACGAGGTCCAACAGCTGTTCAAGGTCCTCGCCAACGACGGACGACTGCGCCTCATCCATGCCCTCGAACGCGCCGGAGAACTCACGGTGACTGAACTCGCAGAGACCGTCGCCATGTCCACCCAAGCGTGCAGCAACCAACTCCAACGACTAGTCGCCGAAGGCGTCCTCGCCGTCCGGCGCAACGGCAACCATGCGCACTACCGAATCGTCGACCCGTGCGTCACCGGACTTCTCGATCTCGCCGTATGCCTCACCGAAACTCGCCGGAACACGGCCCGTTAGGGCACCGGGTACCGCTCGATGCCTAGGCTCGAGATCGCGTCCAGCCAGGCGTCGCCGCGTCCAACTCGGTTACGTAAGCGCGCTTAGGACATGAGTCTCGGTTAGCTGCTGATTCTGGTGGCGGTTTGACGGTTCGTTCGGTGGTCTGGTGGGTGGGTCTCGTACATGCGTTGGAGGGTGAGGAGTCCCGATGCTGCGGTGAGTGCGGCGACGGTGTAAATGGCGGCGGGGATGGAGATGAGGTCGGCGAGGATTCCGGCGAGGAGTGCGCCGATGGCGAAGCCTCCGTCTCGCCAGAGTCGGTAGATGCCGACCGATCGGGCTCGCCAGGCGGGGTGGGCGACGTCGCCAATGGCTGCGAGCAGGGTTGGGTAGACCATTGCAGTTCCGGCGCCGAGGAGAACGGCGCCGACGGCCCACGCGGCGAAGGTATGTGCGCTTGCGATCGCGGCGAGGGCGGCTCCTTGGGCCAGCATGCCGCTGACGATAAGGGGTTTGCGGCCGATTCGGTCGGAGAGTCCCCCGGTGTAGAGCTGTCCGATGCCCCAGACGGCCGGGTAGAGCGCGGCGAGGATGCCGATGCGTGCGACCGAGAGTCCGGCGTTGGCGAAGTAGATGGGAAACAGTCCCCATGCGAGGCCGTCGTTGAGGTTGTTGACGAGCCCGGTTAGGGAGCACGAGGAGAGTGCCTTGTCGTTGAACGACGTGAGCGTGAAGATTTGCCGCGTGGTGAGCTTGCCATGGTCGCCTCGGTTTGGAGCTGTGCTGGCGGCTTCTAGTCGTGCGTGTTCACGGGTGTCCCGAACAAGGAGTGTTGAAAGCGCGAGTCCGAATCCGGCGTAGGCGAGTCCGAGGAAGAACGGTTCGGGTCGTAGTCCGGCGTGTTCGGCGATGTATCCGGTAGCGAGGGCCGTGACGGCTACGGCACTGTATCCGGCGGCTTCGTTGAGTCCCATGGCGAAACCGCGCCGCGCCGGTCCGACGAGGTCGATCTTCATGATGACGGTAGTGGACCAGGTGAGGCCCTGATTGACGCCGAGCAGCATGTTGGCGAAGACGATCCAACCCCACGTGGGGGCCCACATGATGAGCAGTGGGATGGGTGCGCCGATGAGCCAACCGCCCACCAGGACGGGTTTGCGGCCGTAGCGGTCTGAGAGGGTCCCGGCGAAGAAGTTGGTCACTGCCTTGACCGCGCCGAACGCAACGATGAACGTGAGGGTGGCGGTGAAGGCGGTAAGGCCAAACTCGTCCTTGGCGAGGAGGGGGAGGACGGTGCGTTCCTGTCCGATCATGCCGCCGACGAGCGCGTTGACGCCGACGAGTAGTGAGAACTGGGCGAGGTTCTCCTTCAACCCGAGACGAAGCGCGGACTCTCCGGGTGTCGGGTGCTTCACTGCCCGGCTCGTTGTGGTCCAGGAGCCGATGGACCGACTGCGAGGGCGTTGCCGGTGCTGGTCGCCCAGGTGTCGGGTCCGCCGTCGAGCACGTTCACGTCGTAACCGTGGGTTGCAAGAATGCTCGCCGCAGTCATGGCGCGCTCGCCATGGCCGCACATCACCGTCCACTGTCCCGGAGTGAGCGCGACGTTACCGGCAGCCCCCAGTTCGACGTTGACTGCGCCCGGAACGTGTCCGGTTGCGAACTCGTTCGCCTGTCGGACGTCGACGACGTTGGGGTGCAGGTGATGCGCGTCGACGAGGTCGATGGATCGGACCGGACGGCCAGTCGCAATCCAACTGTCGATACCGCCCGCGAGCACACCGGCGAACCGTTCGTGTCCAACGTCGAGGCACTGGCGGACGGCTACCTCGTGGGGTTGGTCGAGATCGAGGATAAACACGATCGGACGGTTCGGATCGATGAGCCATCCGGTCCAACTGGCGAACACGGGCCGAAGGGTGTTGGAGATCGATCCGGGGATGTGTGAGGTGGTGAAGTGGTGGACCGGGCGGGCATCGATGACGATGGCTCCCGCCGCCATCACATGTTGGACGTCGTCCGGTGTCAGCACGATGAGGTCAGGGACGGAGTTGTACAGGGTCGGGCCGACGCGGTTGATCTCTGGGAGGCGCCGGAAGTACGGCGGAAAGGTGCCGAGACCGGCGAGCAGTTCATCGACGAAGCGATCCTCGACGGTCTCGCTGAACAGCCGGTTGGTTGAGCGTTCGGCACCGAGGGTGCTGATCCGGGCCGCCGCTCCTGGTGCGGAGCAGAACGACCCGGCGCCGTGGGTGGGGTACACGGGTAGGTGGTCGGGTAACGCGCCGAACTGGCGCAGGCCCTGGAACATGTCGTGTGCGAGAGATCTCGCGAGGTCCGGCCCGCAGAGATCGGTACGCCCGACGGTTCCGACCATCAGTGATCCGCCGGTGAACAGCCCGACCGGTTTGCCGCCGGTTTCGAGGAGATAGGCGTGATGGTCGGGAGTGTGCCCGGGGGTGGCGATGGCGGTGAGAAAGGTTTCCGGTGAGAGCATGATCGAGTCGCCATGAGCGACAGCGCGGTGCGGCGTTTCGAGTCTCGATGCAGCCGGGGCGATGAACGTCGCACCACGGCGGGCGACGAGTCCGGGACTACCCGTGACGTAGTCGGCATGCGAGTGCGTGTCGATGGTCCAGGTGATGCGGAGCTCGGACCGATCGGCGAGAGATTCGTGCGCCGCAGGGAAGCGCGGTGGATCAACGATCGCCGCCGTGCCGTTGTCCAGCTCGACCAGATACGACGAGTGGCCAAGACCCTCGTCGACGTTTGCGTGAACTCGCATGCCATCACCTATTCAAAGAGATCTTTGAATAGTTGCGCGTGGAATCAAGCTTGTCAAGGGGTCCCTTGAATAGCTATCTTGGTGGTGTGGGGAAACGGGAAGCCAAGGACGCGCTGTTCGACGGGTTCAGCGAGGTAGCGAAGGCGTTGGCGAACGGTCGCCGGGCGGAACTGGTCGACGTGCTAACCCAGGGTGAGCGTCACGTGGAGGAGTTAGCGGACGAGATCGGCCAGAGTGTTGCGAACACGTCGTTCCATCTCCGGTCGCTCGCGACAGTCGGGTTGGTTGTGACTCGGCGGGACAAGAACCGCGTCTACTACCGGCTGGCCTCGACTCGAGTCGCCGAACTGTGGGCGGCGCTCCGTGACGTCGCCGCGGCGCATCACGCGGAGCTGGAGGACCTCGCCGCCGCCTACCTCGGCCGCCGAGATCTACTGGACGAAGTTAGTCGCAGCGAGCTCGCCAGACGCATCACCGCGGGTGACGTGATCGTGGTCGACGTTCGACCAGCTGCAGAGTTCGCCGCAGGACACATAGCCGGTGCGAGGTCGATCCCGGCAGACCGCCTGGCCAAAGAGCTGCGCACGCTACCCCCTGACTTCGAAGTCGTCGCGTACTGCCGAGGTCCGTACTGTGTGCTGGCCGACGAGGCCGTGCGGCTGTTGCGTCGCCGTGGGCGCAGTGCCCGTCGACTCGCCGACGGTTTCCCCGAATGGCGTCATGCCCGTCTGCCGATCGAATCCGTTGCCGCCGGCGGACCGAAGGCATGACGTCACTCGATGGAAGACTCCAGTAATTGGACTTGGAAATAGAGAACACCGTCGGTCGGCTTGTCGACGTAGGCGTCGGCCGGCACGAAACCGAGCGAGCGGTAGAGGGCCTGGGCGTGACCCATCGTCGGAAGCGTGTTCAACACGAGTCGCTCCAAGTGCAGTCCGGCGGCGTGGTTGATGAGGTTCTCGATTAGGTGACGGCCGAGGCCGCCGGTGCGTTGGCCCGGGTCGACGTAAAGCCGACGGATCTCGCCGACTCGACCTCGCACGAGCAGCGCAACAACGCCCTGGGGTCGACCGTCGTCGTCCATGGCGAGCAGGATGCGGCTCGGGTGGGCGTAGAACAAGCGGAGCTGCACGAGCTCCGTAGCGATGTCATCGAATCAGGCGCATATCTCCGCTTCGGATGCGAACTCGGCGACCGCACGCTGGTACGCACCGAAGAGCCGCCGGGTGATGGCGTAGTGCTCGTTGGTTGATACGACAACAACAGGTCCCATTGCCGAACCCTACCGGCCGATGCCCGCTGCGCGGTGTTGATCCGGGAGAACTGCGTCAAACGCGTGTCATCGTGTCAAGACTGTGTCAAGTAAGCGCGCGTAGGGATTCGGCTCTTCGGTTGCGGGTTCTGGGTTTCAGGCTCCGAGTGGCCGACCGTGGAGTGGGCAGGTTCCGGTGACGTCGAGGTGGTGTTCGCAGCGTTGCGAGTGGTCCTGCTGTGCGCTGTAGGTCGGACACTGCGCGGTGCCGTCGAGGACTCGCTGGCGGATGTCGTCGATTGCCCGTTGCTTACGTTTGCTGGGGGACGCGTCGTATGCGCGCTGAGCATATGGAAGGTCGAGGTGGCGGTCTGACCAGAGGATCCATCGGTTGACGAGTGCAGGCGGCGGTTGGGCTTGTTCGGGGTCGATGAGATACACCGCTGTGTCGTTCGTGAATTCGGGGTCGGCGCCGTGGGCGGCGAGGCGGGCCCGGAAGACGGTGGGTGTGATGTCGGCGTGGTGGAGGTAGTGCGCCGCTGCTTGTGCGAGCGCGGTGTCGTCGAGTTCGAGGATCTCGTGTGCGGTGTTGAGATCGTTGAGGTCGCGACCCTTGCGACGTTGTGCCAGCGCACGGAACTTCGTTGCGAGTAGTTCGACAGATGTGTACGTGAGGACTTCCGCGTTGCCGGTCCACCAGTCGGTGCGTGTTGCGAGCGGACGCCTGGCGAGCGGCGAGACGGCTGGGATCTCATCGAGGTTGATCCCTACCTTGATGCGGCGACGGATTGCACCGAGGCTCGTGCACGAGAAGTGCTCGTTCAGCCGATCGCTGGTTGTCTTTGGGTGCTTGCCGATCTCGAGACCGATACGTTCGGCGACGGTTCTCAGAGCGGAGCGAAGTCGGCGCATGTCGTTGTTCTCGACCGAGAGTCCGTAGGCGACGTAGTCGAGGTCTTCGCTGTACCTACGTGCGACGGGGAGGAACAGCTTGTGGAGACATGTTCCGCCCCGCCATGCAAGCACGTTGCCGAGATACGGGTCGTTGGCGATTTCAATCGCGACGCGGGTCATGATCAGGTCTTGTTCGACCTGCTCGTCGTCGGCCCACGGGTGCGTCGTTCGCCAGGCGGTGAGGGCGTTTGGGGAGATCACAGGTCGGGTTCGACGTTCGTGTTCACGAGCACGTTCCAGTCTTTGTCGACCTGGCCGGTTCGCGGCTTGTTCGATGCCAGGAGCGTCGGCTGCCCATGGTTCGGATCAGCGAAGATCTTAAGTGCACGTAGGTGTATGTCGTGTCGGACGAGCGACAGGAGCCAACCGAGACGTCGAGCGTCGGCGCGGGTGCGGTGTTTCGCAAGGGCGGCGATGCGGGGGCCGTCGAGGTCGGGTAGCGCGGCGAGGATGGTCGCGACATTGGACAGTCCGCCAACATGCGCGGGGTTGGCGGCGAGGTCGACTGAGGTGAGGTCGGGTGTCGACACGTTGAGCATCGTTCGCGGCCCTGCGACACGACGGATTGCCTTGTCGTCGAGCCTGGTTCGGCTGATGAAGCGGAGTCGTACCTTGCCGATGGTCCGGTCCGGCAGTCGTCCGTTCGCGATGACCTGGAATTCTTGCGACGCGTGGTGCGACGATCCCCACCAGCTGGCGGCGGTTGCGAGGCCGAGGTAGTACTCGATGCCGAGATGATTCATCATCGGGTCGATGAAATGGACGGCAGGCACAACACCGGCCACCCGGTACTCAGGCGGCACGATCACATAGAAGCCGCGAGCGGGCGAGAACAGCCGGTTCCGGTCCATCGCGTACTTGACGCCGAGGTACACGGCGTTGCGGGTGACTCCTGTTCGCGATTCGACCTCATCGATCGTGACAGCGTTGGTGCCCTCGGACAGCAGCTGGTCCCACAGCCCCGAGAAGTCCGCTCGTGTCATCAATCTGTGATTCTTCCACCGTTTCTCTGCGTGTGACAGATCTGTGGAATTTCCACGTATTCGACACATCGACGAATCACGCGTGCTCCGACACCGTCGGCGCTCCTCGAAGGTGGGGCTCCCAGCCTGCAGTCGTCGGTTCGTGGTTGTTTGACGGCTGTTGAGGTCTGCCGCTGGGTGAGCTGCAGTGGAGTTCAGCGAGGCGAAGCTGGTTGTCCGGGCGTCAGAGGTTGCCGAGGGTTGTGGCGGCGGCGTCGAGCGGCCGCCTATCGCGCAGACGCTCCGAGAGGTCACATCACCGTCACCGTGCCGCCTCGGATGCCGCCACGCTTTCACCATCTCCGTTCGTGCCGCAGTCATGGCCCGGATCCGATTGTCGACGCCGTTCGTCCCCGCGTTGGTGGGGATCTGCCTCGTTCGGAGCTAGGTTCCGCAGTGCACGGACCGGGAGCCGTCGATCGTTCTCCGGTACTGTCGGAGACCCCATGAGGCTGCCGCCGTTGAAGTACGCCGACAACGATGGCATCGCCATCGGTTACCGCACGGCGGGCGAGGGTCACGATGTTGTGTTCACCTCGGGAGCGACCGTTGCCATGGACAGCATCTGGAATTGGGCGCGTCCGGTCGCCGAGTTTGCTCGGATCACGATCTACGACAAGCGCGGGATCGGTGTGTCCGATGGTGCCGCAAACTTTTCGTTCGAGGAGCGGATGGATGACATCCGTGCCGTCATGGACGCATCGGGTATAGAGCGGGCACACCTGGTCGGCATGTCAGAAGGTGGCCCCCAGTCGGTCTTGTTTGCCGCGACCTATCCGGACCGGGTGCGCTCGCTGACGCTCTACGGCACGTATCCGTCGTGGATGAAGCGACGCGATTATTCGGCGGGGAAGGACATGACGGTCAGCGAGTACAGCCGCTGGGTGGACCGCGTGGTGAGCGCGATGTCGGGGGTGCGGGCCGACATGGAGTGGTTCTGGGACATGTGGGCACCGACCCTGGCGGCGACGCCCGGGTTCTTCGAGCTCATCGGAGGTGTGCAGCCGTCGTGTGGTCCTCGGGCGCAGCGGCTGATCTGGGAGGCCATGTACGAAGCCGACGTTCGTGCGTTACTCCCGGCCCTTCACGTGCCCACCACCGTTGTCCATCGTCGAGGTGATCGGGTGGCGCCGATCGAGGGCGCTCGTTATCTGGCGGCACATATCGATGGGGCGAAGCTCGTCGAGCTGGAAGGAGACGACCACTTCCAGATCGAGCCGATTCCGGAGATCATCGCGGCACTGCGGGAGCACGTTGCGTCGAGCTCGCTGCTGACAGACGATCGGGTCGATCGCCGGTTGGCGACTGTGTTGTTCACCGACATTGTCGATTCGACCAAGTTAGCGGCGCGTCACGGCGACCAGCAGTGGGCGGCGATTTTGGAGCGTCACGATCGCATCGTGCGCGCACTTGTCAGCGCGCATAGTGGTCGCGTGGTGAAGACGACCGGCGATGGTGTGCTTGCGACCTTCGACGGTCCGAGCCGAGCCGTCGAGTGTGCCCGGCGGGCGC
>JAYSTV010000250.1:0-8656 GCA_043719425.1 Acidimicrobiia bacterium
GATGATAGCCGCGCCCGGCAACCCGCCGAACGGCCGCAGCGTTAGCGTGCGTCATGGCTCGTCACGATCTTTCCCAGTTCAGCCGATTTTCTGAGCTCCTGGCGGCTATCGCCGGAGTCTGGGAGGGGACCTATACCCACCTCGAGCCTTCAGGGACGTTGATCGAGCGCTACGGCTCCCGTCAGGAGACCCGGATTCGAGGGGAGGATTGGTTTGAGCGGATCATCTACTCGCGTCCTGGTCAGGCGCCCGAAGTCCTCGATTTCAAGGCCCGCATTACTGGCGACACCGTGACCTTCGACGATCCCGACTTCCACGGTGTTTCCTATTTGGTGGAAGGTCGCATGACGGTGTTCCCGTATCACTGGAAGTCCAATCCCGGCCGAGAGATCGTCGAGATCATCACCCTTGCCACTGACACGTACCGGACGCGGCTGTGGCAGACCTTCGACGACGGAGTCCTCACGCGCCTCACTGTCATCGAAGAGACCCGTCGCCCCGATCAAACCCCCGACGAGTGGTCCTGACTTTTTGTCGCGCGCCGCTCGCGCTCTGGCCTCCACGGCCGTGTTCGGCCGTGTTTGATCGTGTTCGATCGTGGCGGCGGGTGGCCCGACCACTGACCACGTAACGTCTAGGCCCCTATGGAGCGCTTTGGGTTTGTCGGTCTGCCGAACGCGGGGAAGTCCTCGCTGTTCAACGCCTTGGCCGGTGGTGGAGCGTTGGCGGCCCCGTATCCCTTCGCCACCAAGGAGCCGAACATCGGCCGGGCCAAGGTGCCCGACCACCGCCTCCTGCTGCTGGCCGAGATGTCGAAGTCCAAGTCGATCGTGCACGCCACAAGCGAATTCGTCGACATCGGCGGTCTGGTGGAAGGCGCGTCGAAGGGAGAGGGGCTCGGCAACAAGTTCCTGGCGAACATCCGCGAGGTCGACGCCATCGTGTTCGTCCTCCGGGCCTTCGAGAAGGGGGCGACCGGCGACGAAGTTCCCGGACCGAGTGACCCCCTCGAACACCTCGCCGTGGTCGAGATCGAACTTGCGTTGGCCGACCTGCAGACGGTCGAGAACCAGGTGACGAAGCGGGCGAAAGCGGCGAAGCTCGACAAGACGTTGCTGCCATCGGTCGAAGCGTTGGAGAAGGCGCAAACGCTTCTCGCCGATGGCACGCCGCTCTACCGCACGGCGATGGCCGCCGACGAACGGGCGCTGCTGAAAGAGTTCTTCCTCCTCACCAACAAGCCGGCGCTGGCCGTCGTGAACGTGTCCGACGAAGACCTCGACGACGTCGAAGCGAAGACCGCTCCGGTACGCTCGCTCTTCGGCGAATTCGGCGAGGTGTTGGGCATGTGCGTGCAGCTCGAAGCGGAGGCGGCCATGCTCGACGCGGCGGAGCGCAAAGAAATGCTCGATGGCTTCGGTCTTGGCGAAGGAGCCCTTCCTCGGCTCATGCACTCGGCGTACCAGATGCTCGGCCGACGAACGTTCCTGACCACCGGTGACAAGGAGTCGCGGGCGTGGACATTTCGTCAGGGCGCGAAGGCTCCGGAATGTGCGGGCGAGATCCACTCGGATATCCAACGCGGCTTTATCAAGGTGGAGACCATCCAGTGGGACGTGCTCCTGGACTGCGGATCACTGGTGAAGGCAAAAGACGTGGGCAAGCTCCGTCTCGAAGGCAAGGACTACGAGATGGCCGACGGCGACGTGGTTGATTTCAAGTTCAATGTCTCGAAGTAAGCGCGCGTAGCAAAGCGACGATGGCGACGATGGTGTTGGCCAACGGCACCACCCGCGCGTTGGAGGTCGCCGACACCCGGCGCGCTCGACGCCGAGGTTTGCTCGGGCGTGTCTCTGTCGACGGAGGAGCGTTGCTCATCACCAAGTGCCGCAGTGTGCACAGCATCGGCATGAAGTTCTCCATCGATGTTGCCCACCTGTCGAACTCGATGCACGTGCTGCGCATCACGACGATGGCGCCGGGACGTGTGGGCCAGCCGGTCTGGCGCGCCCGCCACGTGCTCGAAGCCGATGCTGGCTCGTTTGCCTCGTGGGGACTGCAGGTCGGTCAGGCCGTCACGGTGGCGCCATGACGGCCGACGGCATCGGCTCGCTCATCCTTGTGGGAACACCGATCGGCAACCTCGGTGATCTCTCGCCGCGGGCCATCGAAATTCTTCGCTCTGCCGACGCGATCGCGTGCGAGGACACCCGCCACACTCGCAAGCTGCTGAGCGCGGCGGCCATCGACGCCAAGCGCCTACTCGCCGTGCATGAGCACAACGAACACCATGCGGCCGACGGCATCGTCGAACTCCTTCGCCGAGGACAGACCGTCGCGTTGGTCACCGACGCAGGCATGCCCGCGGTGTCGGACCCGGGGGAGCGGGTGGTGGCCGCCGCTGTCGCCGCCGGGTTCGACGTGATCTGCGTTCCTGGTCCGAGTGCGGCGTTGACCGCCCTGGCGGTGAGTGGTCTGGCGACGGAGCGGTTCGCCTTCGAGGGATTTCTTCCGGTGAAGGGCGCAGAACGCAAGGCCCGCCTCGCCGTGGTCGGGTCCAATCCCGACACCACGGTGCTGTTCGAGGCTCCGCACCGATTGCTACGTACGCTTACCGACCTTGCTGGCGCGTGCGGTGGTGCTCGACGGGTGAGCGTGAGCCGCGAACTCACGAAGCGATTCGAGGAGACGCAGCGAGGCACGCTCGACGAGCTGCTCGCCGCCCATCAGCTGGTCGCCACGGCCGAACCGCGGGGCGAGCACGTGATCGTTGTCGCCGGGCGCTCCACGGCTGCCGGCGAGGGTGGCCGTGATCTCAGTGACGATGCGGTGATCGACCTCCTCCGCGCCGAACTTGTGTCGGGGGCGCGCACGAAGGCCGCAGTCGATGTGGTGTCGTCGGCGACCGGTCTCCCACACCGTCACGTGTACGCACTCGCCGTGCGGGCGAAGGGCCCGAAGGCCCCCTAACTTGCAGGAAGGCGCAGCGCGGCAAGGCAGTTCTGGCACAGCAACTTGCCCTTGAACATGCCGAGATCATCGAGCGAACGGCAGAACACACACGACCGCTCCAGTCGCCGCACGACCACCCCGTCGCCTTCGATCGTCATATCGAGCAGATCGCCGACCTCGATGCCAAACACCTTGCGGTACTCCGACGGGATCACAATTCGGCCGAGATGATCGATCCGTCGGGCGATTCCCCGAGCCCCTTCGTGGGGGGCGTCGGGGGCCGCCGCCGAGGCGCCGACCGGCTGGGAGGGGGAATCGTCGCCGGCCGGGGTAGTCATCGCACCTAACGTAGTCAGGTGCTCTCCGCTGAACCGGCCAGCGGCGCGGGACGTTTCTACGTCACCACGCCGATCTACTACGTGAATGCCGTGCCCCATTTGGGGCATTCGTACGCGACCGTCAATGCCGACGCTCTGGCCCGCTGGCACCGGATGCGGGGCGACGCCGTCCACTTCCTGACGGGCACCGACGAGCACGGCCTCAAAATCCAGCTGGCCGCCGAGGCTCAAGGGGTCACGCCCCAGCAGTGGTCCGACGAGATCGCCGAACAGTTCGCTGCCGCCTGGCGCCTGTTGAACATCACCAACGACGACTTCATTCGGACCACGGAGCCACGTCATCGCGAGTCCGTGCAGTGGCTGTTGCAGCGGGTCTACGACAACGGTTTCGTGGAGAAGGGCACCTACGAGGGGCTCTACTGCGTTGGCTGCGAGGCGTACTACAAGGCCGACGAGCTGATCGCGAATAACCACGGGGTAGAGAACTGCTGCCCAATTCATAAGCGCGCAGTACAAACGATGACGGAGGAGAACTACTTCTTCAAGCTGTCGGCATTCGAAGACCGCCTGCTGGCTTGGCTCGACGCCACACCCGACGCGGTGATCCCCACCGGCAAGCGCAACGAGGTGCTTGGCTTCATCAAGGGTGGGCTGCAGGACTTCTCGATCAGTCGTTCCTCGATCACGTGGGGCATCCCGCTGCCGTGGGACGAGAGCCACGTGACCTATGTGTGGTTCGACGCGCTGACCAACTACCTCAGCGCCCTCGGGCTCGGCCGAGACAACGCGGGCACGAGCGTTGCCGACAGCGTCGACGGGGTCACGCAGGTCGAGCGATGGTGGCCGCACGTTCGTCACATCGTGGGCAAAGACATCCTGCGCTTCCATTGTGTGTACTGGCCCGCGATGCTCATGGCCGCAGGTATCGAGCCCCCATCGGTGCTTGTGCACGGCTTCCTGCTGATTGGCGGCGAGAAGCTTTCCAAGACGGGCTTGGTTCAGATCTATCCGCAGGGCCTGTGCGATGAATTCGGCGTCGACGCCGTTCGCTATCACCTGCTGCGCGAGGTGCCGCTCGGCAACGACGGTGAGTTCTCCCACGAGGGAATGATCCAGCGCTTCAACACCGACCTGGCAAACAACTTCGGCAACCTCGCGGCGCGCGTCGCCACGGTCGTGGCGAAAAAGTGTGGCGGCATCGGTCCCGCACCTCGAATCGATTCGCCACTTGCCGCCATCGCAACCGCGTGCGCCAACGAAGCGGCCGAAGCGTGGACCGCGCTCTCGCCGTCCGACGCGCTCGACGCCACGTGGCGACTCATTCGCGAAACCAACTCGCACTTGGAGAACAACCAACCGTGGAAGTCCGAGCCCGGTCCCGACGTCGATGCGGTGATGGGCGACGCGCTCGAAGCCCTGCGGATCGTCGCCATCCTGTCGAATCCGGCAATGCCGACGATCTGCCAGGCCCTGTGGGAGCGCATCGGTTGCGCTGGACTCGTGGCCGACCAACGCGTCCCCGATGCGTTGGCGTGGGGTGGCTATGCCGCTGGCCAACCGGTCGTCAAGGGCGATGTGCTCTTCCCAAGGAAGTCGTAAGCGCGCATGTCATCAACCGTTGAAGGTCGCTGGTTCGATTCTCACTGCCACGTTCACGACGCGCGCGTCAACGCGTCGCTCGCCCTCGACGAGGCGCGAGCGGCCGGAGTGGCGAGGTTCGTCGACGTCGGCTGTGACGAACCGACCTCCCGGGCCGCCGTTGCGCTCGCCGCTGAGCACGACGACGTGTGGGCCACGGTCGGTCTCCATCCGCATGATTCGAGCCAGGGGAGTGGTTGGATCGATGCGCTTCTGCACGATGCCGCGGCCCAACGGATCGTCGCGGTCGGTGAGTGCGGCCTCGATTACCACTATGACCACTCGCCCCGTGAGGTCCAGCGAGCGGAGTTCGCCGCGCAGATCCGTCTCGCCTTCGCCCACGATCTGCCGCTCGTGATTCATACCCGCAGCGCGTGGGACGACACGTTTGCTGTGTTGGCCGACGAAGGTGTGCCCAAGGCAACGGTGTTCCACTGCTTCACCGGTGGACCGGAGGAGGCCGCACTTTGCTTGGCTCTGCACGACGAGGTGTACCTCAGCTTCTCCGGGATCGTCAGTTTCCCGACAGCCACCGAGCTGCAAGCGGCGGCCGCCATCACCCCGCTCACGCGACTACTCGTCGAGACCGACACCCCGTACCTTGCGCCCGTTCCCTTTCGCGGGAAGCCGAACCGCCCGGCATGGGTCCCCCATGTGGGGGATGCCGTGGCCAAGGTTAAAGGTATGCGCGCAGGCGAAGTTGCCACTGCCAGTTTTGCCAACACCTGTCGCGCCTTCCGTCTTGCGCCGTAGGGCACTGTGACGCTTTCTCGGCAGCAGGTAACAAACTGGTTCGACTCGACCGGGGGTCATCCGAGCCGGTCGCTCGGACAAAACTTCGTCGTCGACCCCAACACGGTTCGCCGCATCGTTCGCCTGGCCGACGTTGGCCCGCAGACGCGCGTCGTCGAGATCGGAGCGGGTCTCGGATCGCTCACACTGGCATTGGCGGAGACCGGCGCACCTGTGCTCGCCATCGAGATCGACCGTCACGTGATCGACGGACTGCGCGAGCACACGGCGTCATGTCCGAACGTCACCGTGCTCCACGCCGATGCCATGGAGCTCGAATGGGACACCGCACTCCCGCCGGCCGATGGGTCGTACACCCTCGTGGCCAATCTGCCCTACAACATCGCTACTCCGCTCATTGCCGACCTGCTGGACTTCGTGCCCCAGATCGCCACAATGCTCGTCATGGTGCAAAAGGAAGTGGCCGAACGCCTCTCTGCGGCGCCGCGCTCGCCGGCGTACGGCGCGGTGTCGGTAAAGGTCGCCTACTGGGCCACCGCCCGTATGGTCGGCACCGTCCCGCCCAGCGTGTTTCTACCGAAGCCCAACGTCGACTCGGGGCTGGTGCGGATCGACCGTCGACCGGGTGGACCGATCGTCGATCCGGAGATCGTCAGCGCGCATACAATCTTTGGGCTGGTCAAGGCGGGATTCGCGCAGCGCCGCAAGATGCTCCGGGGCAACCTCGCCGGTCTGGTCACGGATGCGCAATTCACCGAGGCCGGTGTCGCCCCAACGGCGCGGGCTGAGGAACTCGACATCGACGGTTGGGTCCGACTCGCCGTCGCCTCCACTCGCTGAAGCGCCAACTTCTCGTGCGTCCGGCCACAGTTGTTCGCATCGGTGATTCGAGCCACCGTCGCCGCCGCGGGCTGAACGTCTGCCAACCTGGTCGGCGATGACCCACATCGAAACGGCCCACGCCAAGCTGACCCTGTCACTGAAGATGACAGGCCTGCGTGACGACGGGTACCACCTGATCGACGCCGAGATGGTTTCCCTTGACCTGGCTGACACTCTGAGCTTCGCCGAGGGCGACAGTCTCACCCTCGTCACCGAATCAACTGCGGCGACCGCATTGCCGGTCACCCTGGGCGATGACAATCTCGTCCGACGCGCCCTCCGCCATGTCGGTCGCACCGCCGCCGTGTCGGTCATCAAACGGATTCCCGCCGGTGGTGGACTCGGCGGTGGATCGTCCGATGCCGCGGCCGTCTTCCGGTGGACCGGCCGGACGGCGGAGGACGACGTTCGTGGCGCGTCGCAGCTCGGCGCGGATGTGTCGTTTTGTATTCACGGCGGACGGGCCCGCGTGACGGGGATCGGTGAGGTCATCGTGCCCCTGTCCTTCGTCGACCGGGTGTTCACCCTGTGCACGCCGCCGTTCGGGGTCTCCACCCCGGCGGTCTACCGGGCTTGGGACGCGCTCGGCGGCCCCCGCGGCGACAGTCCCAACGATCTTGAGCCGGCGGCGTTGGTGGTCGAGCCTCGCTTGGCCGAGTGGCGTGAGCACCTCGCCGGACACAGCGGCATGACCCCGGTGCTCGCAGGGAGCGGATCAACCTGGTTCGTCGAGGGCTCGTATCCCGGCGAGGGTTTCGTCGTCGCCCGGACCGTTGCCGCCAGATGAACACTCCCTTCGACCGCCTGAGTTCGGGCTGAGGCCGGGAATCGCTCCCGTACACTCTCATCGGTTCCCATATTCGGCCTGCGGAGGTTCCTGATGCGTTGTTCCCGTTTGTTCCTTACCGCTGTGGCCGTCACGGCCGCGTCGGCTTCGATCTTCACCGGGGTCGCCGGGGTCGATGCTCAGACCGCGTCGGCGGACACTTTGACCGTGCAGATCCTTGGTCTGAACGACTTCCACGGCAACCTGGAACCACCTGCTGGTTCGAGCGGCCGGATCGGCACGACCAACGCTGGTGGAGCCGAGTACCTCGCGACCCACCTCCGTCGACTGAAGGAACAGAACGGTCGCACGCTGATCGTTCACGCCGGTGACCTCATTGGGGCCTCGCCCTTGCTGTCGGCGATCTTCAAGGATGAACCGACGATCGAAGTCATGCGCATGATTGGACTCGATGTGCTCGGTGTTGGCAACCACGAGTTCGACAAGGGTGTCGTCGAGCTCAAGCGCATCGCTGGCGGTGGCTGCCATCCGGTGGAGGGTTGCTTCGAGGGCACGTACTCGGGCGCCACGTTCCCGGTCCTGGCGGCCAACGTGGTCGAAGCGACCTCGGGGAACTCGATCCTTCCGTCGTGGGACATTCGCGTGGTCGACGGGGTTCGCGTCGGCATCATCGGCGTGACCCTCGAATCAACGCCCACCGTTGTAGCCGCCGCCGGTGTGCAGGGAGTGAAGTTTCTTCCGGAAGCAACGGCGATCAACGCCACGTCGAAGCTCCTCAAAGAGAACTACGGCGTGACCGCGATCATCGCCCTCATCCACGAAGGAGTGGTCCCGGCCGACGGTGATCCGAACGGGTGCAACGGCATTACCGGTCCGATCATCGACATCGTCAAGAAGACCACCTCCGACGTTGATGCGTTCATCACCGGCCACACGCATCAGGCCTACATATGCACCATCAACGGCAAGCCGGTTACGAGTGCGTCGTCGTTCGGTCGAGTGATCACCAAGCTCGACCTCACCATCTCGAAGGCCACCGGCAAGGTCATCAGCACGACGGCTCGCAATGTCGTTGTCACCCGCGACGTTCCGCCGGCAGCTGATGTGAGCGCCTATCTCACGCGCCTCAAGGCCAAGACCGCATCGCGGACCAGCCGGGTGGTGGGCAAGATCACTGGCGACATCGTGCGGGCGGCGAACCCGGCGGGGGAATCGCCGCTGGGGAACCTGCTGACCGACTCGCAGCTCACGGCCACGACAGGTCCTGGTGACGGGAAAGCAGTCATTGCCTTCATGAACCCCGGCG
>JAYSTV010000026.1:0-4470 GCA_043719425.1 Acidimicrobiia bacterium
GCTTCTTTGAAGGGAGGGATGAGCCCGGCGTGGTGAGCGGCAAAGCCGTTCTGAAGACACGAGAGAAAGCGCGGGTAGTCGAGCACGCGAAGGTCGTCGCTACTGAGCGAGGAGGTCTTGCTTTCCACAATGGAGCGGATGTCGCCGCGCTCACCGGGCAGCGTGAGCTTGACCTTCGAGTGCAACAGATGCACCATTGCGTCGGTACAGGCCGCTCGACTGAAGATGAAGTAGATCGCCGGCAGCATGTCCTGCTCACGAAGGGCCTCCACGATGTCGAGGCGCCGTGGCGTCATGACCGACGCGCCCCGTGCGGCACGATCTCCTGGCATTGTTGCTTCGCTGTCGAGTCGTTGGGCCCGCGGGTTTGGACGTGAATCGACGAACGTCGGCAACATGGTGACCCGCCCGTCACGCGAGCCAGCAAGGTACAGCTGACGAAGCTCAATTGGGCGAATCGTGTGGATCACGGCTTCCGTCCGGCCGCGGACCGACGTGACCCAGTCGGCCAGTTCAGAGGCATTTGACACGGTCGCCGAGAGACAGACGAGGTCGACCTCCGGCGGCGTGTGGATGATCACTTCTTCCCACACCGGTCCGCGGTAGGCGTCCTGGAGATAGTGAACTTCGTCGAGCACCACGTAGAGCAAACCGCGCAGCGTCGATGACGCCTCGTAGAGCATGTTGCGTAACACTTCGGTCGTCATCACGACGATCGGTGCCTCGCCGTTGATCGACGTGTCACCCGTCAGCAGGCCCACGTTCGACGTCCCGTAGCGCGAAACAAAGTCCGCATACTTCTGGTTGGACAGAGCCTTGATCGGCGCGGTGTAGAAGACCTTGCCGCCGGTTCGTAGGGCTCGATGCACCACGTACTCGGCGACAATGGTCTTGCCCGATCCCGTGGGCGCGGCCACGACCACCGAAGACCCTCGGTCGATCGCATCGAGCGCGTCGACTTGGAAGCGGTCCAGGGCAAAGGGCAGTGCCGCCTCGAATTCAGCGCGAAGTCCCGGACCCGGATGGCTGGTGACGTCGGCAGGTTGCGAGCCGCTCGGCGTATCGCCGGGACTCGAACTCATTTCTTCAGGAGTTTCCCGATGCCGATCGCGCCGAAGTAGAAGATGACCATCGGGCCGGCCATACCGAACAACGTGTACGGATCTTGGCTCGGGGTAATCACGGCGGCAATGACGAAGATGATCACGATCGCGTATCGCCAACCCCGCAGCAATCGACCGGGCGTGACGGCCCCGACCAACTGGAGGAACACCAGCACCACGGGAAAGAGAAAGGCGAACCCGAAGGCAATGACGACGAGCGTGACCAGGTTGACGAACTTGTCCTGGGTGAAAAGCGGATCCTGGCCGGGTCCCGCGACCTCAACCAGAAACGCCAGTCCGGGCGGCAGGGTGATGAGGGCGACCGCCGCGCCCGACAGAAACAGCACGACACTGGAGACAAGAAACGGAACGGCATACTTCTTCTCGGTCGCCTTGAGGCCCGGCGAGATGAATCGCCAGCCCTGCCAGATCCAAACCGGCGACGCGCCGAACAGCCCGATGTATGACGAGAGCGTGAGGCGAATCCCGAACCCGTCGAGTGGTCCCAGCGTGACGAACTTTTTCGTGTCGGAATTCACCGCGTCGCGGTAGTAGTGCAGCAGCCACAGCTGGACCCGACCGTATTGCGTGAAAGCCACGATCGACACGACCACGATGGCCAGGGCAGCGCGGAACAAGCGAGTGCGGAGTTCGGTCAGGTGACCGACCAGCGTCATCCGCTCTTCGACCCCGAGTCGGGCATCGGCGGTGGTCATGCGACCGCTCCTGGCGCGTCGACGCTCGAACTCGATGGCGAAGGCACGGCCACGCCGACCAGCCCGGCCGGGGCATCGTTGGCGAACATGCCGTCGGGCGGCGGAATGCCCGGGTCACCGAGTACCGGGTTCGCGGCATCTAGCGAGGGCGGTGGCGCGGCGGCGGAGGTGATCTGGTGCGGACCGAACGCCGACATCGCCGACACGACCTCTTCGCGCATGGCCCGGGGGACGTCGAGTGCTTCGCGCATCTGCGCCACGGTCTCGCGAACACCGTCTACATCCATTGCTTGACGCAGGTCGTCTTGGACCCCGGACGACATCCGTCGAAACTCAGAAAGCGCCTTGCCGATCTGCCGACCAGCGCCGGGCAGGCGGTCCGGCCCCAGGACCAGAAGAGCGATCAAGGCGATGACGAGGATCTCGCCGCCTCCAAGGTTCCACACGTTTCCAATCATACCGGCGCTCGGCCGGTGCCGAATGCCCGGGCCGCGGGACCGACACCGCGGCGCTACGCCGAACGATCGCCCCGCATGGCGGACTGCAATCGGTCCCAAACAAAGTCGGAGTCGAGGAGCTGCCGGAAGCTCTCGACATCGACCTCAGTGATCCCAGGATCAGGTTCGGGTAGTGGCGCCTCCACTCGCACGCCGGCGCTCAGCAGAAGGGCCAGGACGTCGGGAACCGCTGAGCGTGAGACCTGATCGCCACACGAGGGACAGGCGAAGCGGTAGGCCGACGATGATCCGGCGTCAGCCAGAACCACGATGCTGGCTACTCCGAACTCCACATCGCCGCAGCGAGGACAGCGTGCTCGAATTTTCGTCATCTGGTGCACCTCGACCTGCGGTTTGCGATGTTCGGCTTTGGTTACTGAATCTCGCCGTTTGACGATCTCAACATCGGGGACCTCCAGAGGTCGCTGAAGCGAGAAGGGCCGTTCGTTCCGCATAGATGAGTCACCCGGCCCATGGGCCGAGCCCGCATGACGCGACGGACGTGCCCCGCGGTCGCATTTCCGTCGTCCTACGGTTGGTGCTCGTGGCTCCTCGTTTGTCTCCGCCTATCGCCTTCGCTCACCGCGGGGCCCGCTCGCACGCCCCGGAAAACACCCTCGAGGCCTTTCGTCTTGCTCTGCGCCTGGGAGCCACCGGACTCGAAAGTGATGTGTGGATCACCGCTGACGGTGAACCCGTCCTCGACCATGACGGCATCGTCAAGTCGGCGTTGCGCAAACGACCAATTTCCGAGGTCAACCGCGCCCAGCTTCCGTCACACATACCGACCTTGGCCGAGCTCTACGAGGACTGCGGTCCAAACATTGCGCTCTCGCTCGATGTGAAGGACCCCGCCGCCTACGAGGCCACGGTCGCCGTGGCCCGAAACGTTGGCGGCGAGGCCCCCGCAAACCTTTGGCTGTGTGACCCGCAATGGCAACGTCTGGCCGAGCACCGCCAGCGTTTCGCCGACGTTCGTCTCATCGATTCGACCCGCCTGAAGCGCCTCACCGATGGTCCCGAGCGACATGCGGCGCGGCTACGGGAAGCGGGCATCGACGGCATCAATATGCACCACACCGATTGGACCCTCGGCCTCACCACGCTCTTTCACCGATTCGAGCGCTTCACCTTCGGTTGGGACGCCCAACACGAACGCATCCTGCTCGCCCTGCAGACGATGGAGATCGACGCGCTCTACTGCGACAACGTCGAGCTCATGATGGCCTCCGTCCCACCGCGCCCGTCGTGACCGACTCCCGTAACTAGATGCCCCCGAGGCGGGGCAGGGGCCAGATTCTGACGAGCGCCCGGCCGATGATCTGCTCCCGTTCGACCGTTCCCCAGAACCTCGAATCGAACGACTCGGGACGGTTGTCCCCCATGACGAAGTAGTTGTCGACGCCGACACGAACCGGGTCGAAGTCGCTCGTCTTGACCGATGGCAGCAGGTAGCGCTCGGGCAACTGTTTGCCGTTGACCCACACGGCTCCGTCGTGACCTTCGACGGTGTCGCCGGGAAGGCCGATGACTCGCTTGATTAGGTCTTTCACTGATTTGTCGGTGAAAGAGGCAGGACGCTTGAACACAATGATGTCGCCCCGCCTGACCTCGCGCGTGTGGAGCGTGACTTTGTCGACCAATAGCCGGTCGTCGACCTTGAGGGTCGGGACCATCGAGACGGTCGGGATGTAAAACGTCTGGACGACGGTCGCTCGAACCAGCAGGGCGACACTCAGAGCCAGAGCCACGATCACCAGCCACTCCAAGGCGACCCCCGAGGCCGATCGTCGACGCACTGTTCTCGGCACGGTTGGGAGCCCCACGACGGAACCTTCGACATCGGGCGCGCCCTCAAGAACCTCTAGCGCGCTGGACACGGCGTCGACGCTACCGGACCCCCCACGAAGAACCGGGGCACGACACTCAGAAACAACGTGAACAGAAGCGGAGCGTGCGACTACGTCTCGTACCTGGCCAACACCCGCGCCGCGGCCGGGCCGACGTCCGGCCAACCCGACGGCGCCTCTAGCACTTCGGCGTGCGGACCGAGTTGCAGGATCAACCGGTCAAGCCAGGCAAACTCCGACACGCTCAGCCGAACCGACAAGCGCCCGTCGGGAAGTTCCGCCAATTCGTCGACCGGATATTGCT
>JAYSTV010000251.1:0-8607 GCA_043719425.1 Acidimicrobiia bacterium
GGCTGGTCGATCATCGTGTCGACGACTCGCCGTCGTGGGCGAGACACCACGCTGCGAGTCGTGAACCCGAACGGACGCGTGCTCGCTCTCACTCCACGGGACTTCAGTGCCGTGCCGATGGTGGCCAGCACGGTGAAGTTGCCAACGCCGTTCCAGCCCAACAGCCGATCGTTCCAGCAGAGTGCGGCGAGCGCGCTCAGTAAGACGATCCTCCGACATACGAAGCGCGCTGATGAGATCGATGGGGGGCGTCGAGGCGGAACATCGAAGCGCAGTTCGCGACCCGCGGTCAATCCGGTGGAGGAGTGCCCGGATCTGCAACAGCACCTGGCGGCGGCCGTGCATGCTGATCGGCTTCGTGCGGAACTGGATCGACTCGCCAACCAGAGCTCGAGCCGAGAGAACTCGCTCACCGATCAGTTCGACCGAATCTTGGCCCTCCTCGAACGCCTTGGCTACGTCGACGGTTGGTCGTTGACCGACGCTGGCCGTTTGCTCGCCGGGATTTATCACGAGTCCGATCTGTTGATCGCCGAGACGATTCGAGCGGGGCTGTTCGATGGACTCCAACCGCCGGCGCTCGCCGGGTTGGCCTCGGTCTTTGTCTACGAGGCCCGCGGTCCGGGAGCGGCCGCTCGCCGGACCGGGCGCGACGTCGCTCGCTCGCGTCCTCGCGAGGACGCACGGCGGAACCGTGACGGTGATCTCCCCGACGGCTTTCCTCGCCCGCTCGCCACGAGATGGTGGCGGCTCAACGATCTGGCCGACGATCTGGCCCAGGCCGAGGCTTCCGCCGGACTCCCACTCACCAGGGGCGTGGACCCCGGCTTCGTCCATCTCGCCCAGCGGTGGGGACGCGGCGACGCGTTGGAAGAAGTCTTGGCCGACGAAGATCTGAGCGGCGGCGACTTTGTCCGGACCACGAAAACGCTTATCGACCTGCTGCGCCAGATCGCCACCGTGTCGCCCGTGCTCGAAACCAGCAAGTCGGCTCGTCAGGCGGCCGACGCGTTGGCGCGCGGGGTGATCACGGCGGGCAGCGGACCCCGGGCCGCGGACCCCGACTCGTTATGACGATTGGGCCCGGCACCGCCTGGAGTGCGCCTGGACTACTCCCCGACGATGCACCGGTGTTCGCCCGCGATAGCGACCTTGCCAACGCTCTCTCGGCCGCTCGACGTCAAGGCATCGCCTTCCCTCCGGTCGGGCTGACGGGAGGCACGCTCTGGACGACAATCGGGGGAGCGTCGGTCGCAGGGAGGCTGCGGACCGACGAGGCGCGTCACTATCCCGTCGATGTCGGTGTCGCCCAACTCGACGGAACGACCCATCTGTTCATCGGGAGCGTCGTGGCCCGGAGCTGGGGGTGGCATCACGTGGTGGCGGCGATGAACACGCCCTTCTTCGGTCGTCATCGCCTCGCCCCGCGGGCCCATCCGGGCGATGCGCTGCTCGATCTCATCGAGGGTGAAGGACTACGGGCCGATGACCTCCGGCGGATCTTGCCCCGGGCCCGTTCGGGCACACACCTGCCCCACCCGAAGTTGCGCGAGCGGCGCCAGTCGTCGGCCTCGTGGACCTTTGATCGACCGCGCTCGGTCATGGTCGATGGCCGCCGACGGGGTCAGGTTCGCGAACTTACGGTGAGCCTGGAACCAGATGCGCTGGTGGTGGTGGTGTAGTTCGGTTGGGCCATCGAACTACCACGCGCGTTGAATCGGTTGGGGGATTCACCATCCGCCGGGCGGCTGAGGCCCGTCCCTACAGTCGTTTGCAGTGTTGATCACCACTCCTGAGACGTTTTCAGACGCCGAACAAGACATTCTGCGGCGATATTTCACGAACCTGGGCGAGCCCGTGTTCGCGCTCGTCAACCTCCCCGAGGTAGTCAAGGGTGCCCTCTTCGCCCGGTACTCCCGTTCGGCCAAGAGTCTGCGCCGGCTGTTCCTCGATGAATTCGTCGACGAACTCGACGTGAGCGGGGACCGGGGGGTCGACGCCACGATCGGTCTTGACCGCGCCGAGAAGCTCTACGAGAAGGTGTTCCTGGAGTACGGCGACGACTCTGTGGCGCAGCTCGGCGGGGTGCATCTGGCGTGTGAGCAGGCGTCAAATCTGCTCACGAAGATCCTTGAGCGTGGGCGCCTCATGAGCTACCTCGAGCAGAGCACTCGCTACATCGCCTACGACTCCCGACTTGAGGGTCGGTATCGGTATCACCGTGACGCCGACGTGCTGGCGTCGTCGCTCGGCACTCGCTACGTCGGTGACATGGACCGACTTTTCGATGCGTACAGCGAGGTTTTCGCCGGTGTCGTGGAACATGCCCGGCGGGCGTTCCCGAAGGATCCGAACGACTCCGACATGGTGTGGCGCTCCGCTATTCGGGCAAAAGCGCTGGATGCAAGTCGCGGCATTCTTCCGGCCGCGGCCCTTTCAAATGTCGGCATCTACGCTTCTGGTCAGGCCTATGAAGCATTAATTCTTCGCATGCGGGCCAATCCGTTGCCGGAGGCACAGGCCTATGCGGAACTCATGTTGACGGAGCTCCGGAAAGTGATTCCGTCGTTCCTTTCTCGTCTTGACCGCGCCGATCGCGGTGGCGCGTGGGTGGAATACCTGGCGACCGCGCGTGAGGACACGGCGTTGGTTGCGTCGGAGCTGTTTTCCGGTGAGCTCGACGAGAACCTCGACGAGCTGGCACCCCCGCAGGTCACTCTGCTCGACTTCGATCCCGACGGCGAAGACAAGGTCATCGCCGCCATGGTCTATGAGTCAGTCGATCTCCCCGAATGGCGTATCTACGAAAAGGTCCGGGCCATGTCAGCCGAGGACAAGGCTCGCATTGTGGCCGCCTACGTGGGGGAGCGGCTGAATCGTCGCCACAAGCCCGGCCGGGCGTTCGAGCGGACCGACTACCGCTTCGACATCCTGTCGGACTACGGAGCCTTCCGGGACCTGCAGCGCCACCGGATGCTCACGGTGGAGTGGCAGCCCCTCAGTCCGGCTCACGGCTACGTGTTGCCGCAGTTGGTCGCCGAAGCCGGCGAGCGCCCTAGATTCGAGCACGCCATGGAACGTTCGGCCGAGCTGTTCGACGCCCTCGTTGATCGGTTTTCCTCCCAGGCAAGCTACGCGGTCGCGTTGGCGTATCGGATTCGCTACGTCATGCAATTCAACGCTCGTGAAGGCATGCACATGCTGGAATTGCGGTCGACTCCGCAAGGGCACCCGGAGTATCGCCGGGTCGTGCAGACCATGCATCGCCTTATTGCCGAGCAGGCCGGCCACAAGGTTTTGGCCGATAGCTTCTGTTTTGTGGACCATTCCGACGTCGAGTTGGAGCGCCTGGCTTCGGAGCGACGCGCTGAGGCTCGTCGGCAGGGCACGCCGTAGGCACCCGTTCGCAACCTGTCACACCCCCGTCCGTAAGGTGAAGGGGTGAACATCGTTGCTATCGGCGACGCCCATCTGGGGCGGAGTGCGACCACCGCCGTTGCCCCCGACGGGGTGAACCGTCGAGAGCGCGACTTCGAAGAGTCGTTTGCCGCCGCGGTCGACGATGCCCTGGCCAGTTCGCCGGATCTTTTCGTCTGGCTTGGCGACATCTTCGATCACCCCCGCCCGAGTTACCGGAGCTTTCGAGTGGCTATGTCGGCGCTCAACCGGATCCGGGCCCACGGGGTGCCGCTCGTGGCTATCAGCGGCAATCACGACACCCCCCGACTGCCCGGTGCGGGCAACCCCTACGCCGTTCTCGCCGACGCGTTCCCGGAGTTCTCCTTCGCCTACCAAATGGCCTACGAACCGATCGATCTGCCCGGCATTCGTATCCACGCCGTCCCCCAGGCCCGCACGGCGGAAGCGGCCGTGGAGTCACTGCGCGAGGCGAGCCGGAACCGTTCGGCCGACCGAGTCAACGTGTTGCTCACGCACCCGCTCGTTCACTCGGTCGAGCGGCGCTATGCCGACGTCAACGAAATCGAGGTCGATGACGCCGAGCTGCAGTCCGATCTCGTCCTCCTTGGGCACTATCACATCCACACCACCGTTCGGCCGGGCGTCTGGTACGCCGGCTCGACCGATACGTTCGGTTTTGCCGACGATCCCGGCCGTCCGAAAGGGTTTCTTGAGGTCCGCACCGAATCGGGTCTGGCCGTCCACCACGGCCTGACCGGCCAGCGTCCCCTCTATACCGCCCCGGTCATTCCGGCCTTCGGGATCAGCCCGGCCGAGCTGCAGGAAGCGCTGGCGGGGGCCTTCGCGGCGGCTCCTCCGGGTGCGGTGGCCCGGGTCGAGGTCGATGGCGTGGATCCCGACGTGTATCGCCTCGTTGACCTGCACGCTATCCGCGACGCGTCGGCTCACCTCCTCCACATTTCGGTCACGCCTCGCTTCGGCACGGTCGTGGCGGCAGTGGAAGATCTCCCTGATTTGGCCACACTGTCGGCTCGGTGGCAATCGTTCGTTGGTGGGCAGGTCCTCGATGACGTCGACCCCGAGGCGGTCACTCGGACCGGTGACCAGTACCTCGAGGCGGCCATCGATCGAGCGCTCGATCAGGTCTCTGAATGATTCGTCGCACCGGCTGAAGTCGTGGAACTACGCACCCTCACCCTGCGGAACTACCGGGTCTTCGAGAGCCTGGAGTTGGAAGTTCCGGCGGGCCTGGTCGGCATCTACGGTCCCAATGGTTCGGGCAAGTCCACCCTGCTCGAAGCCATGACCTGGGCGCTCTACGGGCGCGCCCGAACCCCCAAGCAGGGCATCGCCACGTCGGGCACCGTGGGCGAGTGCGTGGTCGAGCTGGGGTTCTTTCACGACGAACACCACTATTCGATCCGGCGCACGATCAGCGGCGTGAACCACACGGTTAAGGCCCGGGTCACCACGGCCGGGCAGACCGTGGCCGACGGTCCCACCGAAGTTGGCCGCTACGTCCGCTCGCTGCTGGGAATGGGGGAGCACGCCTTTCGATCCTCGGTGTTCGCCGAGCAGAAGCAGCTCGCCGCCTTCAGCGACAACACGGCCGACCAACGCCGCCGACTCGTCCTGTCGCTCCTCGGCATCACCCCGATCGAAAAGGCGCGCGACGACGCTCGGGCCGACGCCCGCGCCGCCGAGAATGACTACAAGCGGCTAGCAACGGCGTTGCCCGATGTCGACGAACTCGTGGCCCGACGCGCCGAGATCGACAAGATCGTTGAACGTCATCAGCGAGAGGTGATGGTCGCCACCGAGCGGGTCACCGCCGCCACCGCCGAGCGCCGCCGAGTGGCCGAGCTTCGCCACGCATCCGAGCAGGCCCGTCAACGCGATGCACTCATTCGTGAACAGGGATCCGCCGTCCGTCGTGACCTGGACCGAGCGACCAAGCGGCTCGACGCGCTGGCGGCCGAGGAGGCCGAGATCCGCCTCGCCACCGCCCAGGTCGACGAACTACGACAGAAATCGTCGGCCCACGATGCCGAGAAGTCCAGCCGGCGGCTGGCGGCGGCTGTTGCCCTACTCGCCGCCTCTCGACGGCTCGCCGCGCTGATCGACGGAGCGGCACAGGGCACAGCGGCCGGATCAGAGCCGCCAAGTCGTCACATGCTCGATCAACGCAATGAGGCCAAAAACCTCTCCGCCTCGCGTCTGGCCGTAGCTGTCGAAGCCGAGGCCGGCGCCCGACGCGAACTCGATGCCGCCGAACGACGAATCGTGGCCGCATCGTCGCTGACCGATGACCTGCCCTGCCCAACGTGTGGACAGGAAGTCGGTGGCGGAGTGGTTGGCGTGCTCGCCCATTTCATCGCCGAACGCAACGACGCCGCCGACCGCCACGAGACCGCGTCAAAGTCCCTTGACGAGGCCCGTCGAGCCGACCGCTCAGTCGGAAAGGAGCTGGCTGCCGCCACAACGGCCATGGCCGCGGCCGAGGCGGCCTGGGAACGTCAACGTGAGGTCACTGCCGCCGTGGCCGCGGCGCGTGCCGTGGTCGACGACGCGGTGTCGATGTTCCGGGAAACGAACGGCACGGGTGCGGCAATCGACGAGGTCACGGTCGAGGAAACAATTACCGCTCTGCGCGCTGCTGAGCGCGATCACACCCTCGACCGTCAGGAGCTGGATCGACTGGTCGGGCGACGTGAGCGACTGCCGGCGCTCGCCCTCGACCACGCCGAGGCCACTCGTGAGGGGGCCGAGGCCCAGCTACAACGAACGGCCCTGTTGGCCCAGCTGGCCGAGGTCGGATTCCTGGCCGCCGAACACGAGGCGCTGTTGCGTCAGTCGGCAACCGCCGAACAGGAGTCCGACGCGGCGCTCGACCGGGCCCGCCAGGCCGAGGCCGGGCAGGGAGCCGCGCAACGTGAGCAGGCCGACGTGGTCGGGCGGATCGAGCAAGCCGAGGAGCAGCGGCTGCGGTTGCGGGGCCTGGCGGATCGAGCCGTGCTGCTCGGCCGGACCGGCGAGCTGCTAAACGGGTTCCGCCAGTCGGTGGTGGCGACCGTCGGCCCGCGACTGAGCGCACAGGCGTCGGAGCTATTCCTGGCCCTCACCGGCGGCGACTACGACGGTCTCACGATCGATCCGGACACCTACGAAATCAACGTCATCGACCAAGGTGTGCCGTACTCCACCGCCCGATTTTCGGGCTCCGAAGTGGATCTTGCCAACCTGGCCCTGCGGGTCGCCATCAGCGAGCAAATCCGGTTCCAAGCGGGCGGTCAGGTCGGTTTGCTCGTTCTCGATGAGGCGCTGGCCAGCCTCGACGGGGACCGGCGTGACCGTATGCTCACCGCGCTCACGCAGTTGTCGGCCCGCTTCCGACAGATCCTCGTCGTCACCCATGCAGTTGAGGTAAAAGAGCAGCTCCCGCAGGCCATCGAGGTCCTCAAGCTCGGTCCACGGCGGTCCACGGCGCGCCTCGTCGGGAGTCAGTTCTAAAGCCGACCAGCGGTTCCGGTCGCCCGATCACTGAAGTGGTCGTTCGTCACGTACCGAAACGCCCGGATTGGCGCGAGAACGTCACGTTGCAGCGTTACACTCCGCGCTCCCCGAACCGGCTGGTACACCATGAGTGACGACGATCTCGACGAAGAACTAGAACTCGAAGAACCCGAAATCGAAGAAGACGCCGAGGCGTTCGCTGAAGCAGATGGCGAAGAGCCCGGACTCGACGGCGATTTCGAGCTCGACGAAGAAGACCTGGAAGGCGCGCTCGAGGATGACCTCGAGGTCGACCTCGACGACGACCTTGTGGTCGGCGACGACGTGGTCGACGACGTCCTCGAAGATGAGGAGGCGCCCGCCATGCCGGAGGCGCCAGCGGCGACCGAGGAAGAGGACGACGACGATGTCGCCGACCCCGACGACGTCGAAGCGAGCCTCGACGACATCCTCAAAGACCGTCTCGTTATCGAAGACGACACGCCCGACGACGATGAAGACGACACCCCTGACCTCGACGACCGCGGCGAGGGCTCATCGGTGGTCATTCCTCGACGGGCCGACGAGTTCGTGTGCCAGTCCTGTTTCCTGGTGAAACATGTCAGCCAGATCGCCAACCAGGCGAAGCAGCTGTGCCGGGATTGCGTCTGAGCGGCTGCGATGACCGGGCCGCACGAATCTGACGACGACCGCAACGAGATCGACGATCTCGCCGCGCTCGTGCAGCGCGTGGTCGTTGATCTGGTGATTCTGGCCCCGATCGGGTTCGTCAAGAAGGCTCGCACGCTGATTCCCGAACTCGTCAATGAGGGCCGGACGACGGTGGCATCGGCTCGCACGATCGGACGGTTCGTCACCCCCATCCTGCGCAAGCAGGGCACCAAACTGGTGAAACAGACCATTCGTCCGGCAGCCACCAACGCCCCTAATCCGAGGGCCGCCGCCAAGGCCCCACCGTCGGACCCGGCCGGGGCACCTTCGTCGCCGGAGTCGGCGGCGCCGTCCCCGGCTGCCTCGGTTGCCGAACCCTTTGCCGGCTATGACCATCTCGGGTCAGCCGCCGTGGTCGCCCGCCTCGCCGAGCTGAGCGCCGCGCAGCGTCGTGCCGTGCGGGTCTACGAGGGCGCCAACCGCAACCGGCGCACGGTCATCGGCCGCCTCGATCAGCTCGACCAGTCCAACCGACCAAACCGGTCCAACCAGTAGGTGGATGTGTTCGTCCGCCGGGCGACTCCCAACGACGTCGACGCCATTGTGGCGCTGGTGGAGGCGGTCCGAGTTGAGCTTGGCCCGGAGCGCGGCGGACAGGCGTGGCTGGTGACCGAGGCCCGACCAGATCCGGTCCGAGCGTCATTGGCCAGCGATGTGGCCGAGCAGCAGGACTTCGGCGTCCGGGTGGCCGTGGCTGGTATCGACGACGTCGTGCTCGGCGCTGCAGTGACCCGTTCGTGTGCTCGCCACGATGGCACCACGGCGGCCCGCATCGACGAGCTCGTCGTCGACCCCGCCGCTCGCGGTGTCGGGCTCGGGGTGGCGCTCCTCGACGACGCCGTTGCGTGGGCCAGCGCCGCGGGCGCCCACGTGATCGAGTCGACGGCCCTGCCCGGACAGCGGGCGACCAAGAACTTCTTTGAGGCGGCCGGGATGAAGGCCCGACTGCTCACGGTGTCACGG
>JAYSTV010000252.1:0-3516 GCA_043719425.1 Acidimicrobiia bacterium
CTTCCCTCGGATGGCCGGGTTGTGCTCTCGGTCAAAGGTGCAGTGATTGCAGTCATGATGGGTCCTGTTCGCCTCCGGCCACTGCGAATATCGCTGTGGCATCGAGAACCGTGTACCCCGCTCTCGTCGTACCAAACGAGGCACCGGCCATTTACTGAAATGTTTCATTCGGGCGCCAAGCGGGTACTGGCAAACGGTGAACGTCGGCGCCCCTTCGCTCGACCAAGAGAGCACCGCCAGATCCACGGGACTCACGCAGGCCGAAGTTGCTGACCGCCAGGCAACGGCTCGAGGCAATGCCCTACCCAACCGACAGGGGCGAACGATTGCCGAGATCGTGCGGGCCAATGTTCTCACCCGATTCAATGCGATCATCGGCCTATTGGCACTCACCGTACTGATCGTCGGCAGTCCAATTGACGCACTTTTTGGCATCATATTGGTCCTGAACGCAGTGATCGGGATCGTCCAAGAGTTGATGGCGAAACGCGCCCTCGATCGACTTCGTGTGCAACTCTCTCCCACAGTCACTGTTGTTCGAGACGGCCTCGACGTGGTGATCTCCCCCGCCGACGTGGTGTGCGACGACGTCATTCGACTCCGGGCTGGAGACCAGTTGCCCGCCGACGGGGTCGTAATCGATGCTGATGGATTGGAGACCGACGAGTCGGCCCTGACCGGGGAAGCCGACCCGGTGACCAAGGGGCTGAACGATGAGGTGCTCGCCGGTAGCGCGGTTGTTGCTGGGTCCGCCCGCGTGGTCGTCAACCGCGTTGGAAACGAGGCGTGGATTCAGAAACTCGTGCTGCAGGCGCGAACGTACTCACCCACGCACTCCGAGCTTCGCAATGGCGTTGACCGCCTGTTGCGGGTCATCGGCTGGACGCTCGTTCCCCTCACCGCACTGTTGTTGTGGAGCCAGCTCCGCGCCGACCGGAGCACCAAGGACAGCCTGGTGTCGGCAATTGCGGGTGTGGTCGGGCTTGTTCCGCAGGGCCTCGTGCTCATGATCAGCCTGGCCATGGCCACGGCTGTCCGCCGCCTCGCCGGCGACCACGTGGTGGTGCAAGAACTCCAAGCGGTCGAAGGCCTCGCTCGCATCGACGTGTTGTGCATCGATAAGACGGGCACCCTCACCACCGGGCGGACCACACTCGTTGCCCTCGAGCCGTTGGGAGCGAGTTCGGAAGAACTTCGGGAGGCGCTCGCGGCACTGGCGAAGGCCGAGCCGAGCCCAACGGCCGCCATGTTGGTGATCGCTCCTGAGGTCGGCGAGGCACCGTCGTGGAAAGCCACGAGACAGGTGGCGTTTTCATCGGCCAGGAAGTGGAGTGCAACCACCTTCGACGGGCACGGCACCTGGTTCGTTGGAGCGCCTGAGATGCTGCTCGCCACGCGCTCCGGACCGCAGGTTGACGCCGCCATGGCGCGTGTTGGCGCGCTGGCCGCCGAAGCGAAGCGGATCCTGCTCGTGGCCCACGCCGACCGTGCGATGGTTACTGAAGATTCCCTCCCCGAGGATCTGTGCCCGATGGGATTGGTAGTTCTGGCTGAGCAGGTGCGGCCCGACGCGGCCGCCACCCTCGCCTACTTTGCCAAACAGGGTGTTGCGGTGAAAGTCATCTCTGGCGATAATCCGACAACCGTCTCCGCCATTGCTGTACAACTCGGCATTCAAGGTGCCGAGGAATTCGCCGATTTGCGATTGTCGACCGCGTCGATCGACGAACTCGCCAAGAGCACAACGGTGTTCGGCCGCGTCTCACCCGAACAGAAGCAGGAGATCGTGAAGGCATTGCAGCGCGCCGGGCACGTCGTGGCCATGACCGGCGACGGCGTCAACGACATCCCCGCCCTCAAAGCATCGGACATCGGTATCGCCATGGATACGGCAACAGCGGCAACCAAGGCCGTGGCCCAACTGGTCTTGCTCGATGGGCGCTTCGATCGTCTTCCTGGTGTTGTGGCCGAGGGTCGACGGGTGGTCGCGAACATGGAACGGGTGTCGTCACTGTTCGTCTCCAAGTCCATCTACGCCGCCGTATTTGCTCTTGTCATCGGCATCTCCGGCGCGGTATTTCCGTTTCTGCCTCGACATCTCAGCCTCGTGTCTGAGCTCACCGTCGGCATCCCGGCCTTCGCTCTGAGTTTCCGCCAAGCCGACGCTCGAACCCAGCCCGGGTACCTCGGTCGCGTGCTCCGCTTCGCGGTGCCCGCCGGCCTCGTGGCCGCGACCGTCACGCTGAGCACCTATTGGCTTGTTCGTCGAACGTTTATCAACGGCTCGCTCAACGAGGGCCGTAGCGCCTCCACGTTGGCCCTCGGTGCCGTGGCGTTCTGGCTCCTCTACCGGCTGATGCGCCCGGTCGATCGTTTCGACGTCGCCCTTCTCGGCGGTCTCGTGGCACTCGCCGCCGCCATCATCGCCACCCCGGCCGCCCGGCGGTTCTACGCCCTTGATCTCCTACCCATTACCGACGCACTCGCCGCCGGAGGCGTGACCGTCGTGAGCGTGCTCGTCCTTGAGGTTCTCTTGCGAGCACGCCACGCTCAAGCCATGCCGGGCTGATCCGCCGTGGACTGATCTGAATTGCGCCGATCCGAACCCGCTGGCGATTCACCCGTTTCCACGAGCGTCTCGGCAATCGATCGCAGTTTCACGTTCATCTTTTGCGATGCCCGGCGAAGGACACCGAAAGCTTGGTCGGCGGTGATCCGCTCGCGCTCCATCAAGATGCCCTGCGCCTGGCCAATCAATTCGCGTGTGCGAAGGGCCTCATTCAGGTTGGCCGCGCGCTCGCCGTCGGCGGCTCGCTCCTCGGCGGAGTCAAGCGCAAGGCGGGCCAGTGTGGCGAACGGTTGCCCCTGCGCACGGTCGGTGGCACCAAACGCCGCTGGTAAGCGCGCGTATAAATTTAACGCACTCTGCCGCTCGACCGAAAGCGAATAGGACAGCACGCTGCGAACGCCGACAGCGACGGCCTGCGGACCAAACGTTGGCCATCGCTCGTCATCCACGAGGTCGTGCGCGTAAAAAGTGGTGCCTTGTGCGGCGGCGTCGATACACGGACCCTCGTTGGCTTCGATCTGCATACGGTCAAGCGTGTCGACCAGAGGCGAACTCGCCGCCGCCGTCGCGACCTTTCCGCTATGGACCACGAAAATACCGGCCGCATCACAACCGTCGATGGCCTCCACGGCAAGATCGACAATCTGCTGCCACGTGTCGACGACCGATCCCGGGCGAAAGAGGGCCGCGGCGACGCGAGAAAAATCGGCTTCCAGGTGCACAACGTCGACATCGAGTTCGCTGGCCACCGACATAGTTGACCACGCCCGCTTCCCCGGTGCCGGCTCATGGCTCCCCGTTCGGCTTTCGCCCAGTCACTGATAGGTTGCAATCTCCACCTTCGACAAGCAGGGTTCGGTCGAGCGGCTGTGGCCTCTCCCAGACGCTTGGAAGTGGTCGGTCATGGACTCGGACACATCTCCCTTCCCAGCGGCGAAACGCGCCCG
>JAYSTV010000253.1:0-3512 GCA_043719425.1 Acidimicrobiia bacterium
GGCCGCATCGACGAAGCTCGTGCCGCTGCACGACCGCATCGTCATCCGCCCACAGGTGCAGGAAGAGGTGCTGGCGAGCGGCATCGTCATTCCCGACACCGCCAAGGAGAAGCCCCAGCAGGGCAAGGTCCTCGCCGTCGGCCCCGGCCGCACCCTCGACAACGGCACGGTTGCCCCGCTCGCCATCAATGTCGGCGACACCGTTCTCTATTCAAAATATGGTGGCACCGAAGTCACCGTTGCCGGCAAGGATTACTTGATCCTCGCCAGCCGCGACGTGCTCGCCATCATGGGCAAGTGAGCTGAGGTCTCCCCATGGCAAAAATTCTGAAATTCGATGAGGCCGCCCGTCGTGGTCTCGAAGCCGGCGTGAACAAGCTCGCTGATGCCGTGAAGGTGACGCTAGGTCCGAAGGGCCGCAACGTCGTCATCGAGAAGAAGTTCGGCGCCCCGACGATCACCAACGACGGTGTCACCATCGCCAAGGAGATCGAGCTCGAAGACCACTTCGAGAACATGGGTGCGCAGCTCGTCAAGGAAGTCGCCACCAAGACCAACGACGTTGCCGGTGACGGCACCACCACCGCCACCGTGCTGGCTCAGGCCATGGTCAAGGAAGGCCTTCGCAATGTCGCCGCCGGCGCCAACCCGATGGGCCTGAAGAAGGGCATCGAGAAGGCCGTGGCCGCAGCGGTTGAAGCAATTCACGCGCTGTCGACGTCCGTCGACGGCTCCACCGAGAAGGTGGCCCAGGTCGCTTCGATCTCGGCCGCTGACACCTCGATCGGTGCCACGATCGCCGAGGCGATCGACAAGGTCGGCAAGGACGGCGTCGTCACCGTCGAGGAGTCGAACACGTTCGGCACCGAGCTCGAGTTCACCGAAGGCATGCAGTTCGACAAGGGCTACCTGTCGCCGTACTTCGTGACCGACCCGGAGCGCCAAGAGGCCGTCCTCGACGATCCCTACATCCTGTTCGTCAACTCGAAGATCAGCTCGGTCCACGACATGCTGCCAGTCCTCGAAAAGGTCATGCAGACCGGCAAGCAGTTGCTGATCGTGGCCGAAGACATCGAAGGCGAAGCTCTCGCCACGCTCGTGGTCAACAAGATCCGCGGCACGTTCAACTCGGCCGCCGTCAAGGCCCCGGGCTTCGGCGAGCGCCGCAAGGCCATGCTCCAGGACATGGCCATCCTCACCGGTGGCACCGTCATCAGCGAAGAGATCGGCCTCAAGCTCGACACGGTCACCCTCGACCTTCTCGGCCGCGCCCGCAAGATCAACATCACCAAGGACAACACCACCATCGTTGATGGCGGCGGTTCGAGCGATGACGTGAAGGGCCGTGTTGCCCAGATCAAGCGCGAAATCGACGACACGGATTCCGACTGGGATCGCGAGAAGCTGCAGGAGCGTCTGGCCAAGCTTGCCGGCGGCGTTGCCGTCATCAAGGTCGGCGCCGCCACTGAGGTTGAACTCAAAGAGAAGAAGCACCGCATCGAAGACGCCCTCTCGGCTACCCGTGCCGCTCTTGAAGAAGGTATCGTCCCCGGTGGCGGAACGGCCCTCATCCGGGCCCGTTCGGCCATCGATGCGCTCAAGCTCACGGGCGACGAAGCCACCGGTGCCCTTCTGGTGCGCAAGTCGTTGGAGGCCCCGCTGTATTGGATCGCCACCAACGCTGGCTTCGAAGGTTCCGTCATGGTCAATGCGGTCGAGGGCGCCAAGGGCAACATCGGCCTCAACGCGGCCACCGGCGAAATGGTCGACCTGGTCAAGGCTGGCGTAATTGACCCGGCCAAGGTCACCCGCTCGGCCCTCCAGAACGCGGCGTCGATCGCGGCCCTGCTCCTCACCACCGAGGCCATCGTCGCCGACAAGCCGGAGCCTGCTGGCGCCGGCGGTGGCGGTGGCATGCCCGGTGGCATGGGTGGCATGGGCGGCATGATGTGATCTGACGCTCACGCGTCACGTCCTTCTTCGGAAACGGCCGGGCCTTCGGGCCCGGCCGTTTTCATTTGTCGCCCAGTTCGTCTGGTGTGATCGCCCAGTTCGACTGTTTTGGCCAGTGAATCGCATCTTTTCGACCGACTTGGGCGATGTGGTCACCCGAACTGGGCGATGGTCAGGTCGTTAGCTTGCGGAGGTCGCCGACTTCTCAAGAAGCCGTAGAGCCCGGGATCGGCGAAATCGGGATAGCCGGCGACCGACAACTCCAGCGAAGAACGGGGCGACGAGACCCGCCAGTAGCTTTGATGCATGGCTTTCGTTCCTCCGCCCGCTGATCCCGCCAAGTTGCTTGGCATCTGGAAGCTGTGGGAGTCGGGCGAAGAGACCCCCGGTCGAGTTATGGCCGACCTCAAGACGGCGGGGATGAAAGAACTTCTCGAGTCGCTCGTAACTCCCGCCTGACCACCGGTGGCACGCGGCGGTCAACAGACCATTCCCCGTCCGGCGGGATGGGTGGCGGGCGAACCCAATCCGTGGGAAGCCCGCGATCACGAGTTCGCGCTCGTCAACATCGAGTCGCGCCTGAGCCGTCATCGTGAGGCTCACGCTCTCCCAGGCGGAGCGGCGCTCGACGAGCTGATTCCCACCACGCCGATGCGGCCGCCGTTCGTCAATGTGGCGAAAGATGCCGCGGTGCTCCTGCCCTTGTTCGTCGACGACGCCGGCGAGACCCGCCTCTTGCTGACTCGCCGATCTGGTCGCCTGCGCAATCATCGCGGCGAAGTGGCGTTCCCAGGCGGTCGTCTCGATGTCGACGAGACCCCGTTGCAGGCGGCGTTGCGCGAAACGGAAGAGGAGGTCGCGCTGCCTCGCTCGGCGGTGCGCATTGTCGGTGAGTTGGAGCCGCTCACCACTGTGGTGTCGTCGTCTCGCATCACCCCGTTGGTCGGCGTAATCGACGATATGGCCGCGCACCTCGCCAACCTGCGACCGAATCCGGTGGAGGTCGATCGGATCTTCACCGTCTCGCTCACGGAACTCGTCCACGCCGACTGCTACCGCGAGGAGATCTGGCCCTTTCCTGACGGTACGTTCCCGGTCTGGTTCTTCGAGGTCGAAGACGACACGATTTGGGGCGCCACTGCCCGGATGATCCGTCGGCTCCTCGACCTCACCATCCTGTGAGGCCTCGTCCATCCCAGATCGCTCCGATGCGCATCCCACACCTCGCATTCCGGTAGGAAAGATCGCGTTTTTGTGCCCGTGTGGGATGGCAAGAACCCCGATGTGGGATGTGCTCGACCTGCCCGCCACGCTGAATCCGTGGGCTGATCGTCTGGTGCGGGCCGATAGCCTCAAAGACTTGTCTTCCGCTCCTCACGACACGGTCCTGGTTGTTGACTTCGGTGCGCAATACGCGCAGCTCATCGCCCGTCGAGTGCGCGAGGCCAACGTGTACTCCGAGATCGTGCAACACACGATCACGGCAGCCGAGATGGCAGCGCGGCAACCGGCCGCCATCATCCTTTCCGGCGGTCCGGCTTCGGTCCATGTGGCCGGGG
>JAYSTV010000254.1:0-3490 GCA_043719425.1 Acidimicrobiia bacterium
AACCAGAACAGCGAGATGACGGACCCAATGAGGAACGACGGCTTCCGCAGGAGCAGGGCCGTTCGCTCTCGTCGTTGCGAACGAGCTTCCTCCTGCGCACGCGTCCGTCCGTCAGAGGGGTCGATTGCCCCAATCGGCGAGACTGTGGTTGTCATGCGAGGACCGCCTGTCGGATGCGGGGATTGAGCAGAGGCCGAGCACCGCGAATCATGCGAGGACCGCCTGTCGGATGCGGGGATTGAGCAGGGTGTACAAGAGGTCGGCGAGAAGCGTGGTGATGACGAAAATCGCGCCGGTGAACAACACGCATGCCTGGAGCAACGGGAAGTCGCGTTGACGGACGCTCTCCAACAGAAGGAGACCGAAGCCGTTGTAGTTGAACGCCAGCTCCACGGCGACGAGTCCACCGAGCAGGTAGCCGATCTGTGTGGCGGTCACGGCAATGGTCGGCATCAGGGCGTTGCGCAGCACATGACGGGAGACGACGGTGCGATTCCCGAGACCTTTGAGTCGCGCTGTTCGGGTGTAGTCAGCTTCGAGCCCCTCGATCACGCCAGCGCGTGTAATGCGGGCGATGTAGCCGAACAGCACCATCACGAGGCACATGGCAGGAAGAAGGAGATGTTTGAACTGAACGAACATGCTCGCCCCCTCCGGCGGTGTCGCCGACACGGGAAGCCACTTCAGCTTCACCCCGAAGATCAAGATAAAGAACACGGCCCACACGAACTCGGGGATCACCGCAGCCGAGAGTCCGCCGATAGTAATGATCCGGTCGATGGGTTTGCCCCGTCGCAATGCCGCGACGATTCCGCCCAGAATGCTCGCCGGTACAACCATGAAGAATGCGAGGCCGCCGAGCTTCGCCGAAAGTCCGAGGGCCTTGAACATCTTCTCGGCAACGGGAACGTCGTAGTTCAATGACTGACCGAGATCACCGCGCACGGTATCGCCGAACCAAGAAGCGTACTGAACAGGAATTGGCCGGTCGGTGCCAAGCTCATGGTTCAACTGTTTGATGGCCGCAGCGTCGGCAAACGGTCCGAGGATCTTTCGCCCGACATCTCCCGGAAGGAGGTGCGTCGAAAAAAAGACGAGCAGCGACAGCATGAACAACGTGAACAGGGCGAGGACAAAACGGCGGAGGAGAAAACGCTTCATTGAATTCGGACTCGCTTCGAGCGGACGTGGGCAGATGGTAGTGCGAAGGCCGGACAGCGCCGCGTACGTGTGGATGACAAACCAAACGGCCCGCGCTCTGTGTTGGCGCGGGCCGTTCGGTCAGTACTTGAGTTGTCGACGGCGTTAGGCCATCGGTGCCATCAAGCGAGCTTGGCTCGCGTCGTCTCGATGTTGCTCATGCCGTTGGTGTAGTTGCCCGTAAGCGATTTTTTCGAGACGTCGAGCACGTTGCCGAAGTAGGCGAAGCCGACCGGCGAGTCATCGAGGAGGATCTCTTGGATCTTCTTCGCTTGAGCCTTCTGAACGGTGATGTCGGACGACGCCATGTAGGACTTGGCCGCGGCGTCGAAGGTCGGGTTGGCATAGAACGCTGCGTTCCAGACGCCCTTCGAAATCAGCGCCGAGTTCAGATACACGTTCGGAACTCCACGGTGACCGTATTCAGTGATGCCGAAGTCCGAGTTCAACCAGCTCGGCGAACGCTTGTCGTCGTAGTAGGCCGAGCCGTCGTCGTCAGCAATGTCGATGTTCACATTGATGCCGATTTCCTTGGCCGACTGCTTGACGACCTGGGCGAGGAGCTTGATGTCGGCACGACCCCACGTGGAAAGGGTGACATCGAAGCCATCGGGCTTACCGGCGGCCGCCATGAGTGCCTTCGCTTGGGCGATGTCCTTCTTGCGCTGCGCCGTGGTCTTGTCTGACGTGGCGTAGACCGGTCCGATCGGGGTGTCGTTGCCGGGCACGCCAAATCCATCAACCACACCGGCGACGATACCGGGACGGTCGAGGGTGAGCAGCATGGCTTGGCGGAGACGCTTGTCGGCCGAGAAAGGGCCCTTGTCGCAGCGGAGGTGGAGCTGGAGGTGACCGTTCGTCGGCGACTGGCCGACGACGAAGTTGGGGTCAGCCAGAAGCGTCTTGGCCGTGGTGGCCGAGGCAAAGGCGTCCCAGTCGTTCTGGCCGGACTGGAGTGCGGCAAGGCGAGCAGAATCGTCCTTGTACTGGGTGACCTGGAGTCGCTCGAAGTTCGGCTGTCGAGTCTTGTCCCAGTAGTTCGGGTTGCGCTTGAAGGTGACGCCCTGGTCAACAACGTATTTCTCCATGATCCACGGACCAGCGCCAATGAAGGTCTTCTCCCAATCGCCTGCGTAGTCCTTCGGGAGAATCACCGCGTTGTAGTTGGTGGAACCGACCAGGTTCGGCCAGGCACCAACGGCCTGGAGCAGCTGGAACTGAACAGTGTATTCATCGACCTTGGTGGTGCCACCCTTGTCGAGGATGCCTTTGAACACTGAGAGGGCATTCGACTTGTTGGCCGGATCGGCGAGGCGATCGAACGTGGCAACGACATCGTCGGCGGTGAGCTTCTTGCCGTTGTGGAACGTTATGCCCTTGCGGATCTTGAAGGTCCACACGGTGGAGTCCGCATTCGCCTTCCAGGACTCCGCGACGCGGGGCTCGAGCACGCCTTTGTTGGTCTCCCACGCAAGGTATTCGCCCGCGAAACCGAGGAGCAATAGAGCGCCACCGTTGTTGATGATGACGGGGTCGAGCTTGCTGCCGGGCGCCAGCGTGCCGATCTTCAGAAGCGGCTTGCGCTTTCCGGTCGAGGCGGCCTTCTTCGTTGCCGCCTCAGCGGCCGGCGTTCCGAGGATGACCCCGGCCATCGGGATCGACATACCGGCCACCGTCGCGTATCGGAGGAACTCGCGTCGGTTGATGCCTCCACGGTGGAGCTCATCGATCACGTGGTTCTCACGCTCGCTGATCGATCGTCGAATGGCGTCGATGCCGTTGCGGTCGTACTGGCTCATGCTTGATTCCTCTGCGGGTTGGCGAGCGATGGACGTCCCGGGACGTGTCGCCTGCGGTGTGGGTACGGGCGTGTTTACCCCGGACGGAGGGTGACGTCAACTAAGGACACGCTGAGAATTGTTGCGTTTTGGTTCCGAATTGGTGGACGTCACCGCCAGTGGACCGATTTCGTCCGACGCGTGGTGCTCTGTTGGGCGATCTACCTCAAGACGGGTGAACCGATCGGGACAACGGCGGTCCAATCCCTTACAAAGAACTAGGACGTCCATCGGCTTGTCCGTCGGACGAAGCGCTACGTAGGGTGACGCGGCCGTTCTCGCACGGAGAGCGGGGACGGAGTGGACATGGGAATCTGTGACGGACGGGTCGCCATCGTGACGGGTGCCGGACGCGGCATCGGACGAGAACACGCGCTGCTCCTGGCGAAGGAAGGTGCCATGGTCGTGGTCAACGACCTCGGCGGCGCGCCGGATGGAAGCGGGACCGATCT
>JAYSTV010000255.1:0-3483 GCA_043719425.1 Acidimicrobiia bacterium
GATCGCCTCCGCCGCGCCTTCGGTCTCGTCGACGAAATCTGGTGCGCCACGCCCTTCGTCGCTGATGCCCTACGCGCGCATACAGATTCTCCGCCCGTCTATGAACTTCCCTACTCCATCGCCGCACCGACCGACCTCGCCACCCGCCGCGATGACCGGGCCGCATTCGTACGCGCGCAGAGTATTCCCGAAGATCGTTTCGTGGTCTCGTTCAGCTTTGACTACGCATCGGTCGCCGACCGCAAGAACCCATGGGGCGCCGTCGCGGCCTATCGGAAGGCGTTTCCCGAGCCGAACGTGGCATTGGCCGATGGTCGCATACCACTGCTGATTCTCAAAGCGATCGGCGGGGACCGGCACCCCATCGAAGTTGATCGTCTCCGCCACGCCATCGGTGGACGACCCGACGTGCTGGTCATCGACCATCACCTCGATTGTGCCGAGCAACGCGGCCTGTTCGCTCGAAGCGACGTGTACCTCTCGCTCCACCGAGGCGAGGGACTCGGCCTCACCATCGCCGAGGCCATGGCCGCCGGCGCTCCTGTGGTGTGCACGGACTACGCCGGACCGCTCTCGTTCGTCACCGCCGACACGGTGTTTCTCGTGCCCTACGAACTTGTTGACATTCCCGCGTCCACGCCCGTGTACGCCGGGTGCGGCCAGTGGGCCGAACCCGACATCGACGCGGCGGCGGACTACCTCCGACGCATTGCCGATGACCCGGCTGTCGGTGAGCAACAAGCAACCCGCGCCGTCGCGCATCTGGCCCGGCTCCACCCCGAACGTCGCCGCCAACTGACGAGCTTTCTCACCGATCGACTCGTTGCCCCCGAAACTGAACATCTCGAACCCGAGGTCCCGATGACCGAGCCCACTCCGCCACCCATCGAAGCCACGATTCCGGACGGCCTCGGACCCGTCGTCCTCCCCGGCGCACCCGCTCCGTCGCGGGCGAGCAGCAGCGGCGTGCTCGGCGCCGTCGGCGATCGCGTCCGCATCGTCGTGGAGCCGATGCTCGCAGCACAAGCGGCCTTCGAACAACAACGCATCGTCGCCCTCGTCGACGCTGTGCAACAGACCCGTCAGGGCGTTTTGGATCTCGAAACACGAGCAAGAGCGGAGCGCGAAACGCTCACCGAAGCGATCGGCGGTGTGGCCACCCACACGGCGAACCTGCAGACGAATCACGAGAGTCTTTACGCCACCGTGACCGACCTGAGCACCCAGACACGCCTTCTCAACGACTCCCACCTCGACGTTCACGCCGCCATCGCCCGCATCGATGCCCGCCTCGACGACCTCACCCATCAACTGCAGGCGATCCTCGACCGCCTGACCTAGCCACCCGCGAATTTCTAGACGCGAACCGCTCCTCTGGCGCTGCGCTTCTCCGCTTCGCATCGCTGCTCGCAACGCACGTTTGGCGTCGACGACAGTCGGCTACACCCGAACTTCGCGGAACTTGCCGGCCGACGCACCATCGAGCCGAGCGCGCACGCGCGTGCCGTCGGCTTCGTGGCTCTCGACGAGAACCTCGCCCTCGCGGTGCACGGCGGCGAGCAGATCGCCGCGATCGTACGGGATGAAGAGCTCCACCACGTTGGTAAGAGCGCGTATGCGATCGGCGACGGTCTCCAACAGCTCGTCCATTCCCTCACCTGTATAGGCCGACAACGCAACAGAACCGGGATAACGACGTTGGAGCGATTCGAGGCGCTCGGGCCACGCCACGTCGGTCTTGTTGAACACCAGCAGTTGCGGGACGTCCGAAGCCCCAATCGAGGCCAGCACCTCGTCGACCGCAGCAATGTTGCCTTCGGGCGAGAATGCACTCGAATCGATCACGTGGATGAGAAGGTCGGCCTCGACAACTTCGTCGAGCGTGCTCTTGAACGCTTCGACCAACTCATGGGGCAGGTTGCGGACGAAGCCGACGGTATCGGAGAGCAGCACCACTTCACCCCCCGGGAGGGCAAGGCGACGGGTGGTCGGGTCGAGCGTTGAGAACAGTCGGTTCTCCACGAGAACGCCCGCTTCGGTCAGACGATTCAACAGCGTTGACTTGCCCGCGTTGGTGTAGCCGACGAGGGTGACCGATGCCTGTCGATTTCGCCGGCGACCCTTGCGCTGATTGATACGTACACGTTGCAAATCCTTGAGCTGACCCTCCAGCTTGTGGACGCGCTCGAGCAATCGCCGACGGTCAGCTTCGAGCTTCGTTTCACCGGGACCACGGGTGCCGATGCGCGCACCGCCGGCGGCGCCACCCTGCTGCGAGAGCGCGGTGCCCTTGCCCCGCAAACGCGGCAACCGGTACCGCAGTTGCGCGAGCTCCACCTGCGCTTTGCCCTCGGCGGTGCGGGCGTTCTGGGCGAAGATGTCGAGGATCACAGCAGTGCGATCAATCGCCGTGCGGCCAAGAAGCTTCTCCAAGTTCCGGCTCTGCTTGGGGGCCAGCTCTGTATCGAACACGACCGTGTCGGCGTCGACGGTGAGCGAAATCTCCCGCAACTCCTCGGCCTTGCCCTTCCCCACATAGAACACCGGATCGGGCGAGTCGCGACGCTGGATCACGCGGGCCATCGCGTCGGCACCGGCAGTGTCGACGAGCAACGCCAATTCGTCGAGACCTTCTTCGGCATCACTGACGGTGCCGGGCGGAATGGCCACACCCACGAGGATGATCTTCTCCCGAACTGAACGATCAATGAGCTGCTTGACCGTGTTCTCAGCCATGAACGATCACCCCCGACGGAATCGCGAAGTCGGCCGTGCACACAAACTGCGACGGACCAACGAGCGTCGCCTCGCCATGATCAAGCACCACAACAGCGTCGCCACCGGGTTGGCGCACAATCGTACGTGCACCTACGATTCCCCACGCGTGTGCGACAGCGGCCGAAGCAACAGCACCAGTGCCGCACGCCTGCGTGATGCCGACGCCGCGTTCCCACACCGCCATGTCGAGCACGCCGTTGTCGCGCGAAGGGCCGACGACTTCGACGTTGATGCCGCGCCGGTCGGTCCCGAGGTACCACGCCTCCACGGCGGGACCAAAGGTGGCGAGATCGATGGTTGATGGATGGGCCTCGACAACAATGTGCGGATTCCCCACGTCGACGGTGGTGGCACGCCGCTCTCCGATGATCGCTCGAACCGCATCAGGAAACTCGACGACGCCGAGGTGGGCCGAGCCCATCGCCACTTCGACGTGGACAACACCATCATTCGGCACTCCAGCCTCAACCACGCGAAGACCTCCGTCGGTCACCACAGAAACGACGCCCGGCTCGATCAACCCAGCATCGAGCGCGGCGTGAACGAAACAACGAATGCCGTTGCCGCTCATCTCGGCGAGAGATCCGTCGGCGTTGCGCAGCCGCATACGGAGATCGGCGCCGCTCGCCGGTTCAGCCCGCGTGCAGACGAGCATTCCGTCGGCCCCGATGCCCCGGTGCCGGTCACACGACGCGATCGCCAACA
>JAYSTV010000256.1:0-8487 GCA_043719425.1 Acidimicrobiia bacterium
ACGGACTTCAGCAACGCTTCGGGACCGCCGGTCGAGAGCGTCTCAGTGAGCTTGCGCTCCCCGCTATCGGTCGGCACGATCGAGTCGCGCGGGAATCCCACGATGATGCCTTTGTTGAAGGCCGGGTTCCACAACACGATGTGGACCGAGTCGCCGCGCGAGCGACCGACGGGCTGTCCTTCACGAGCGTCGGAGCCGACGACCAACAATTTGTAGATCTTGTTGTTCGGCACGATCTTCGTCGTGGCCGCTTCGAAGCTTTTCTCGCCGGGAAGTCCAGCATCAGGCGACGCCACCTCCCACGCAAACGGCGCAGCCGGCTTCGGCGGCCGACCGTTCGGCTGACGAAGGATTTTGTTGGGCTTCTTCGACTTCGACGATTTTGCCGACTTCGACGACTTGATCGTCTTGGTGGCGGCAAGAGCGGGGCCGACCGTCAGTGCGCCAGTAACTGCGGTGGCCAGAGCAGCAAGGGCGAGGCGACGGGAAGTGCTGAGGGAACGAGTCATAAAGAATCTCCTATGGAGCCGTTGGCGATCGCTGGTTGGCGACCACTCGTGACGGGCATGCACCGATACCTACTGGGCATCTGTGCTCGGAACCATCAAACCCTAGGCGTATGAGGATCTCATGACGGGGACCTGCGGGACTGGCTACGGAGATGAGTAGGAAATGACGTCGTCGCTGGCCAGCGGTCGAAACCACGAAGTCGACAACCGTCGGGTGACTGAACACGGTGAAGCGCACGGGCGTTCGCCCTCGGAGGTCCGACACCACGTACAGTGCCCCGGGTGAGCGCAGCCAACAACACCCCCGGCCTCGATCTCTGGCGAGTCGAGCCCAACGTGAACTTCAAGCTGTCGAGCGTGGACCCGGGAAGTACGCCCGGAGCTCCGGGCGAAAAGGGTAAAACTGAGAACGCGTCGGTTGAGTTACGCAAACGACTGCGGCTCGTGCAGGACCGCTTCACCGCAGAAAACACACGCAGCGTCCTCGTTGTCCTGCAGGCCATGGACGGCGGCGGCAAGGACGGCACGGTGAAGAGCCTCTATGGCGGCATGCATCCCGTCGGCGCCGAGGTCACCAGTTGGGGCGTGCCGAGCGAAGACGAGCTCGCCCACCACTTCCTGTGGCGGATCACCCATCGCCTTCCCTCGCACGGCAAAATCGGCATCTTCAATCGATCTCACTATGAAGATGTGCTCGCCGTGCGAGTGCGCAAACTCAAACCGCCGGCGGTCTGGCAGAACCGATACTCGATCATCAATCACTGGGAAGCGGGTCTGGTTGACGAAGGCACCGAGGTCGTCAAAATCATGTTGCACATCTCGCGTCAGGAGCAGGCCAATCGATTGCAGGCTCGGCTCGATCGTCCAGAGAAGCGGTGGAAGTTTCGGCTCGGTGATCTCGAAGATCGCCAGCTCTGGCCAAGTTATCAGCGCGCATACGATGATGTTCTCGACAAGACATCGACGAGTCATGCGCCTTGGTTCGTGGTCCCGGCAGATAAGAAGTGGTACCGCGACTTCGCCGTGCTCACCATCGTGACCTCAGTGCTCGAAACGATGAAGCCGGCGTATCCGGCCCGCCATGATCTCGACGCGATCACCGTTCCTGGGGCCGTTCATGAAGCGGCCGAAACGTCCAACGATGCCGAGCCCAAACAAGCCCAAACGAGCCCAAAGGGCCCGGCAAAGGAACCCGATGACGCCGACTGATCTCGCCCAGACCACGGCGCTTCCGATCAACGCGATCGGCGCCCAGTTCATGCTCACGCCCGAGACCAATGAGATCGGCGCCGGACTCGGCTTCCCCCACCCGTTTGCGTTCTACACCGCGGGGCGCGGCGGAGTCCTTGGTGATGTGGATGCCGAGGTGGTTGTATCTGCCTTTGGCTTCTGATCCCGAGGGTCGCGCCTACCAAGTGCTCCACGTTCTGCGCGAGCACCGCGGGAGCGCACACATCGTGGCGGTGTTGGCCGCCGGTCTCACGCCCTTCCAGGCCCACTTCGGCAAGCTCGGCGAAGACGGCCTGAAGAATTTTGGCTGGCGCGATTGGCGGAGCGAACTCCTCGACATCGCCGGCCTGGAGGACCGTCTCGGTCGAGCCGAAGCGCTCACCACCGAGCTCATCACACCGGCGTTCGCAGCGTTGACGGCCGATGAGGGTGACGAGTTCGCGGCCCTCGTCGAACGGGTCCGCGCGCACCTTTCGTAGGCAAACGCAGGATGGTTGCCGAGCGTCCGCAGGGTGTCTAGGGTCTGACCAACCCAAAATGAAACGGCGTTCCTTCTAGCGGAACGGCGCTTTCCTTCTTCAGGAGGACCCGTGAGTATCCGAACGTCTCGTGCCGTCGGTTTGGCCGTGGTGGTCACCATCGCCGGACTGACCCCGTCGCTGGCCCAGGCGGCCACGCCGAAGGCTGGCGGTTCCTGTACCGCCAAGCAGGTCGGATCGTCGGCCACCAGTGGCTCAACCAACCTCGAGTGCAAAAAGAGCGGGAAAGCCGGGAAGTGGGTGCGTGTGACCGCCACGACAGCGGCACCGACGGTTCCGGCCTCCACGGCCGCCCCGGCCTCGACCGCGGCCCCGGCTCCGGCCGCCAGTGGCGAGAGCGGTCGTGGGGTCACGGACACCACGATCAAGATCGGGTTTATCGACGCCGCCTTCAAGACGGCGGCCGGCTTCCTTCCGAGCTCAACGGGCAACACGACCGCTCAGGTCACCGCCGTCGTCGACGCCATTAATGCCGCCGGCGGTATCGGCGGACGCAAAGTTGTACCGGTCATCCGCCAGCTCGACCTCGCCGGGAGCAACCGCGACCAGACCGAAGCGATCTGCGCCGCCTTTGCCGACGACGACAAAGTGTTCGCCGTGTCCAGCCAAAGCGTGATCGTGGCCACGGCCAGCAAGGAATGCTTCGCCAAGAAGAAGACCGTCTACATCGAAGGGGCCGGTTCGTTCCCGTTCGACCTCGACACCCTCAAGCGGATGGCCCCCTACGGCTACGTCTCGAACCTCCCCGCCATCGACCGGGTTGTCCCGGCCTATGCGAAGACCCTTGTCGACGAGAAGTGGTTCGGTGCCGATCCGAAAGCCGCCAAGGTCGGCATCGTGTCGATGGATGACCCGGCCTACAAGGCTGCTGCAACCAAGCTCATCGCCGAGCTCGACAAGCTCGGGGTCAAGTCGCTCGACACCACGTTCTTCGACACCACGTCGCAGGCCACCGTGAGCCGTGACTCGACCGCCGCCTCGACGCGCTTTGCGGCCAAAGGCATCGACCACGTGATCTCCCTCGCTTCAGCTGGTAACACGATGCAGTTCATGTGGACGGGCGAGGACAACTCGTACTACCCGCGCATGGCGTTCACGAGCTTCGACTCGTTGCGCATCGTGTCCGACGGCCCGTCGTTCCGTCTCCGCAAGGTGGCCAAGAAGAGCCTGGAAGGCTCCATTGCCATTGGCGTGAACACCGTGGTGGATACCGATGACACGCAGAACATCTTCCCGTCGGCCGGACCCGAGCAGAAGTGCATCGACATCTACACGAAGTCGAAGCTCATCACCGGGTTCGAGAGCCGCTACCTGTCGCGCTACGCCCAGTCGTACTGCGACAACATGTTCTTCATGAAGACCGTTGGCGATCAAATCACCGGCCCGCTCAACGCCGATACTTTCGCCGCCCAGGTGGCCAAGCTCGGATCGAAGGGCTTCGACGCCGGCGTCGGCTGGCTGACCACGTTCGGTCCCGGTCGCTTCGACGGCGGTGACGGCTACCGCGTCTTGAAGTTCGATTCGACCTGCTCCAAGCCGACCGACGGCTGCTTCATCTACGCCAGCGGCGTGCAGAAGCTCGGCTGAGTTTTCTGCAATGAGGGCGGCCAGACGACACATCGTCGGGTCGCCCTCTTTCGCGTCTGCGCTCGAATGAAACGAATCCTCGCAGTCGTCTCGGTATGCGCGCTTGAGTTGACGAGCTGCGCCGGCGGACTGTCGTTTCGTCACGACGATCGACTCACGATCACTGCGCCGGCCGACGGTGAACTCGTCAGTGAACCCGTCCTGATCGAATGGACGATGACGCCTCGTCCGGCATCGGTCAAGAGCTTCCTGGTGCTCGTTGATCGACCACCGCAACCACCCGGAACGTCGATCGAACACTTCAAGGTCGACGATCGCTCGAACCTCTATCCGGCCGACGCCCTATCGGTCGAAATCCCGGCGTTCGAGGCGGCCACGACCGGACCCAAAAAGCTCCGCAACCGCCATCGCATCGTGGTCATCCCGCTCGACGAATCGGGCCGCCGCGTCGGGGAAAACAGCGAACACATTGAAGTCGACGTGTTCCGTGACGAGGCCTGAGCGTGAGGAGCCATGAGCGCGCTGCCCGATGAGCAATCAACGACCGTGAAGAACGACGCGGCGTTGGACGACGCGGCGATGCGGTCGGAAGCCCGCCGCCGCGGCCGGGCCGCTCTTGGGGTAACAGGTACAGCATCCACGACGTCGCTGCGCGACGTCGTGCGTTCCGGGCGGGGCTGGTATCCAATTACGGCGCTCGGCGGCCTGACGATCGTCGATGCCTTCCAAAGTTCGGCCTATGGCGTGCTCGGCCCGGAGATCGCCGACACGTTCGGCGTCGATGCCGCCGTTATTGCCGGCTTCGCCGCCCTCCGTTTGTTGGCAGTATTCGGATCGGCGCTGCCGGCGGCCGCGCTCACCCAGCACAAGGCGCGTCGGGCGTCGCTGTCGATTGCCGCTGGCGCGCTGTGGACTGTCACATCGTTTTCGCTCGGCCTGTCGCGCACGGCCGCGCTCCTGGCCGTTTGGTACGTGATCGGCGGCATCGGTAACGGCTCATCGCAGTCACTCCATCGCCCGCTGGTCATCGACAGTTACCCTCCATCGGGTCGTGTGCGCATGCTGGCGATGTATCGCAGCTTCGATCAGGTCGGCAACGTAGGCGCGCCGCTCCTTGTGGCCGGCCTGACCACATTCGGCAACCTCACGTGGCGCGGCGTATTCCTGATTATCGGTGCACTTACTATCCCAGCGTTCATCTTCGCTCTCAGACTCCGCGATCCTGGCTTTGGCACCTACGACGAAGCCGCCCTCCGAGAAACCGTGAGCGGACCGGGCGCGAGCGACGAGCTCCACGCAGACGACGTGCAGCTCGGGTTCTTCGAGATCGTGCGGCGGTTGTTCCTCATTCCGACGGTCAGCCGAATACTCGTTGGCTGGGCCGTTCTTGGCGTGTCCTTCGTGCCCCTCTCCACCTATCTCTCGTTCTTTCTCGCCGATCGCTGGAAGATGGGGCCGGGCGCACGGGCGCTCTTTGCCGCCGCCTTACCAGTGTTCGCGCTCGTGTCGTTACTCACCACGAGTCGCCGCGGTGAGTCGATGATGGCCAAGGACCCCGCCGCGCTACTTCGTCGAGCCGCGTGGGGTATCGGGGCCGGGGGCGTGTGTATATCGCTCGTGCCGTTCGTCCCCGGGAACACGTGGAAGAGCCCGTGGTTCGTCGTCATGATGGCCGTGTTCGGCGCTGGCTTCGCCCTGCAGGGTCTTGGCTTCCCGTCGCTCGAAGCGTCGCAACTGTCGATCATTCCGGCATCGATGCGACCCCACGCGGCGGCGCTAGCCGGCATCTTCCTCTCGGCCGTCGGCGGCATCGGTGGCGTGTTGGTGCTCGGTTCACTCGATCGCCGCTTCGGTTCGGGTGCCGTGTTCGCGCCGATCGGCGTTCTGTCCATCGTCGCCGCGCTTGTCCTTCGGTCAGCGACGAAAACAATCAACGCCGATCTCGATCGCAACGTCGACGCGCTCGTCGAGACCGAACAACTCAAGGGCATGGCGTCTCGCGGCGAGCGGCTGCCCATGCTCGCCTGTCGCGGTATCGACTTCTCCTACGGCACAGTGCCCGTGCTGTTCAACGTGGACTTCACCGTTGACGACGGCGAGATGGTGGCGCTGCTCGGCACCAACGGCGCTGGCAAATCCACTCTGCTTCGCGTCGTCTCCGGTCTTGGTCTTCCGCAGTCCGGCACCGTGCGCTTCCGCGGGCAGGACATCACCTACGTCGATGCCGAGCGTCGTGTGGCTCTGGGCATCACCCAGATCCCCGGTGGCAAGGCGTCGTTCGGGCCGCTGACCGTGGCCGAAAACCTTCGGGTTGCCGGCTACAGCCACGGGCGCAATCGACGCGCCGTCGACGCCGGTATCGAGGAGAGCTTCACCGCCTTCCCGCGGCTAGCGGAACGACGCAACCAGTTGGCCGGCACGCTTTCGGGCGGCGAACAACAGATGCTGGCGTTGTCGAAGGCGTTGATTCTGAAGCCGCGTTTGTTGGTCATCGACGAACTCTCGCTGGGACTCGCCCCGATCGTTGTTGGTGAGCTCCTCACCATGGTTCGACGCATCAACGAGAGCGGAACCGCAGTCGTTCTCGTGGAGCAGTCCGTCAACGTGGCGCTGTCACTTGTTCAGCACGCATACTTTATGGAGAAGGGCGAGATCCGGTTCGACGGTGATGCGCCCGATCTTCTGGCCCGCAGCGATCTCCTGCGCTCGGTCTTCCTCGAAGGCAGTGCCGCCGCCGTCACCAACGCCGGTCCGGTCAAATGATGTTCGCCCTCGCCTACGCCCCCGAATACCTCTTTCGCTGCGCCATCACATGATCACCGCACTGGCCTACGCCCCCGAGTACCTGTTCCGTGGCGGCATTATCGGCATGACCTACGGGCTTCTCGCCCTCGGCATCGTGCTCGTGTTCCGATCGAGTTCCATCCTCAACTTCGCTCACGGCGAGATCGGCATCTTTGCCGCCGGCATCTTCACCGTGATCGTGAACCGGTGGAGCATCCCGTACTGGCTGGGCTTTGCCATCGCCCTGGCCATCGGCGCGGCAGCGGGCGTGCTCGCCGAAGTCATCATCGTTCGACGACTACGACGCGCGCCGAAGCTCATGAGCGTGGTCGCCACCCTCGGCTTCGCCTCGTTCCTGAACTTCTTCGGCAACGTGATCCAGGGACCGGATTCCGCCATCCTCGGGTTTCCGAAACCATCAGGATTCCCGACCTTCAAGTTCCGGACCTTCTTTGTCGGTCCGGCCCACTCGGCCATCTTGATCCTGTCGCCGATCGTGATGATCGCCATCGCCGTATTCCTGCGGTCGACGCGCGTTGGCATCGGCATCCGCGCCGCGTCGGCCAACCCGGAGGCGGCCCGCATGGCCGGCCTCTCCCCCAGCCGTATGTCGGCCATTGCGTGGGGCCTCGCCGGCGCGCTGTCCGCCTACACCTCAGTACTCGTGACCCCCGCCCTCGGCTTCGGAGCGACGGCCGCAACCAACGCTCCCGGCCTGCTACTACGCGCGCTTACCGTCGCGATCATCGCTCGCATGACGAGTATCCCGATCACCCTCCTAGCCGGACTCATCGTTGGTGTCGTCGAGTCGTTCCTGCAGTTCAACTACTCGTCGGGCGGACCGATCGAAGTGTTGCTGTTGGCCACGGCACTCATTGCCCTAGTGTTGCAGTCCGGTCGTCGCGGACGCTCGGCCCAGCGTGACTCGTGGATCGCCGTGCAGCCATGGGCCCCGCTCACGGCAGCCCAGTTGCGGAACCCGGCCATTCGCAATCTCGGCCGGGCCGTCGGTCTTCTCGGATTGATCGGCGCCGTGCTCTTCGGACTCTTCGCGTCCAACCAGGCGGCTCGGGAAGGTGGTCTCCTCCTTCGTATGTCGCTCATCGGTCTGTCGTTGTTCTTCCTCATTGGGCTCGCCGGCCAGCTCTCTCTCGGCCAGTTCGCGATCGCCGCCATTGGCGCGGTTGTTGCCGTGCGGGTGGCCGCTGGTGCGGGCGACATGGTCACCTCGATCATCGCCGCGGGTCTGGCGGGAGCCGTGGTGTCGGCCCTGCTGGGTATCCCCGCTCTCCGGGTGCGGGGCCTCATGTTGGCCGTGACCACACTCGGCTTTGCGGTCGCCACGCAAGCCTGGCTCCTCGGACAACCGTGGGTGATCGGCGACGGCCTCGACTCGACCACCCGACGCATCTTCGGCATCGACCTCTCCACCGACCGTCGCTACTACTGGCTCATCCTGGCCGTGCTCGTCATCACCTTCATCGCCGTGCGGAACCTCAGCGTGAGTGGCTACGGCCGTCGTCTACGCGCCCTTCGCGACAACGAAGACCAGGCGCGGGCGTTCTCCGTGTCGGCGGTGCGAACGTTGCTCGGGGCCTATGCGGTGGCCGGGTTCATCGCCGGTGTTGGTGGAGCCGTCTACGCCCACTCGATCAGCCGCGTGTCGGTGCAGAGCTTTGCTGTGGCCGACTCGGTCAATGTCACGGCGCTGGCCGTGCTCGGCGGGCTTGGCATCGTGGCCGGCCCGCTGCTCGGCGCGCTCTATGTGATCGGACTCCCCCGCCTTCCGCTCGACTCCCTCGCTCTCGCTGCGTCGTCTCTCGGTTGGCTCGTGTTGC
>JAYSTV010000257.1:0-3476 GCA_043719425.1 Acidimicrobiia bacterium
ACAAAAAAGGAGTGGGTGTGGACGGAGGGCGGAACGTAGGTGACCAGTATCGACGAGCGTTGGCCGACGTCCCCGACGTGATCCTGCTGCTCGACGCCACGAGCATCATCATCGACGCCAGCCCCGAGGTCACCGCCTACCTCGGCTACGAGCGCTCGGAGATCATCGGTCTTTCCGCTCCCTCGTTCCTTCATCCCAACGACGTTGACCGTTGCGCCAACGCATTGCTCCAGGAAATGGTCGATCCGGCGTGGCGCGCGCCGGCCATGCTCATTCGAGTCCGCCACGCCGACGGCACCTACCGCGATATCGAGCTGCTCGGCCATAACCGCTTCGACGATCCAGCCATCGGCGGCCTGCTCGTTTCGCTCCGTGACGTGAGCGGTCCCGGTCTCGGCGACCGAGTGATCGCCGCCGACGACTATCTCTACCGGACCTTCGAAACCGTGGCCTCCGACGGGGTGTGCATTTTTGATGCCGACGGGAACCGGGCTTACCTCAGCCCTTCGATCGGTCAGGTGCTCGGGTACACGCCCGAAGAGCTCATCTCCATCAATGCCAGTGGATTGGTTTTCCCCGAGGACCTGCCGATGTGGAAACAGACGGTCGCAGAGGCGCTCCGTTCTCCCGGCGTCCCCCGTCGCGTCGAGGGTCGTTTGATGCATCGGGACCGTGGTCCGATGTGGATCGAGACCACGGTGCTCAATCTGTTGAGCGATCCTGCAGTGCGTGGCGTTGTCACCCACATCCGCGACGTCGACGCCCGCCGCCGAGCCGAGATAGAACTGCACCGCCAAGCCCGTCTCGATCCGTTGACTCAGCTGGGAAATCGGACGGCCTTGATGGAAGTTCTTTCGCAACCGAGCACCGGCACTCGCACGCTGCTGTTCGCCGACCTCGACAACTTCAAGCAGGTGAATGATCGACTTGGTCACGCCCAGGGCGACCGAGTTCTGCAGATCGTCGCTGGGGCCATCATTGCGGCTGCGGCCGACGGTCACTTCGTCGCCCGCAACGGTGGTGACGAGTTCTGTGTGGTTGCTGACGGTCTCGACGAAGCTGGCGCCGACGCTCTGGCGACGAAGGTCCGCCATGACGTCCTCGATGCGGTTTCCAGTCTGAATGTTGGGATCAGCGTGGGCGTTGCGCACGCCCAAAACAGCGGTCCCGACGGCGACGTGCACCTCATGGCTATCGCCGATCAGCACATGTACGGGCAGAAATACGCAGTGGCCAATCCCGACGAAGAACCCCTCCGCGAACGACGCGCCCGAGTACGCGAAGAACTCAGCGCGCCGAACTGAGTTGGTCGTTAGCGACTGACGCGCGTGGCGATTCCCGCCCGGCGGAAGAGCGCCCGTGCGGCCTCTCCGGCTTCGCCGAGTAGTTGCTGCTCGTCGATGGTGAGCACTTCGCGATCACGAATCACGATCTCGCCGTCGACGATCACGTCGCGCACGTCTCGCGGTGTGGCGTTGAAAACAAGCGCGCTTATGACCCGATGGACCGGGGCAATGAAGACCGACCGGAGATCGACAACGACCACATCGGCCTTGCGTCCCGGTTCGATCGCGCCGATCGTGTCGGGCATGCCAAACGTGGTCGCCCCGCCGCGGCACGCCATGCGCAACGCGTCTTCTGGCTGCAGAATCATCGGGTCGAGGGTGTGCACCTTCTGCAAGAGCACGGCCACCTTCATTGCCTCGAACAAGTCCTGACGGTTGTTGGAACCGGGACCGTCAGATGCCAGGCCAACGGGGATACCCATCGCCAGCATCTCTGGGATGCGGGCCACGCCCGACGCGAGGTACATGTTGCTGACCGGGCAGTGGGCGACCGATGCACCCGATGCCGCAATCAGCGCGAGTTCTTCGTCGTCGAGCCAGACGGAATGCGCGAGCTGTGTCGTCGGGCCAAGTGCTCCGACCGAGGCAAGCCACGGAACGTGGCGGAGCTTTCGTTCGTCGAGCGACATCGTCAGCTCTTCCCGCGTTTCGGCGCAGTGCGTGTGGAGCCCGCCACCCCAAGCCGCCGACTCGGCGGCGAAGGCACGCATCGACTCGTCGGAGCAGCCCCATGGGATCAGCGGGGCGTGCTGGACCCGGATACGTCCGTTCGAGGCGCCGTGCCAGTCTCTCGCTAGCTGGATGCCGCGCTCCGAGATCTGGTCCGCGGTCTCTTGTAAGCGCGCTGGGTAATTACGATCGGCCCAGCCACGGCCAAGGTAGTACCGAACGCCGAGTCGTTCGGCGGCGCGGCAGGCAGCGTCGTCGGACGCCGAGTCGGCATGCACATATTGGTGGTCGAGCACGCTCGTGACCCCGCTGCGGAGGTTCTCGACCAAACCGACCGACGCCGCCAGTTCGAGGTCACGGGCGGTCATGTTCTCCGCCCCCGGCCAGATGTAGTCGCGCAACCAATCGAGCAGGTTCTTGTCGTCACCGAGGCCGCGAAAGAAGGTCTGGAACAGATGGGTATGGCTGTTCACCATGCCCGGCATCACCGCACATCCGTCGGCGTTGATCGTTTCGTGGGCGCTCGCTCGAACCGACGGCGGCGCATCGCCCGGACCAACGTCGACGACGGTGTCGCCGTCGAGGAGCACCCAGCCCGGATCGTGGATCGTCATGGCATCGTCGACCGTGACGACCGCCCCTCGCTCGATCAGGATCACGAAGGATCCCAACCCGTGAACGAGTGCACAACATCTTCGATCCGCGGCATCATCGGATACAGAATTGGGCACGTGACACCGGCGTTCACGTACTCGGCAACCTTTTCGCGACACTGCGCACTCGTTCCGACGGCCATGAGGTTGCGCACGAGCGACTCCGGGATGAGAGCGGCGGCCTTGCGGTAGTCAGCCTCGGTTGCCGGCCACCCAACAACTTCTTTGATCCGAGCAATCAATTCCGGATCAGCGCCCGACGCCTCCTGGATGTGGGGCTCTGTTCCGAGATAGTACGCGAGCAGACTTTTTCCGGTCATCACCGCTTCGTCAGGATCATCATCACTAAGTGAACACACGAGTAACTCGGGTCGATCAATGTCGTCGATCGTCTTCCCCGCCTTCGCCGCACCGGTTGCAAGTTGGGTGACGGCCTCGCGGACATAGTCGGTCGACACGACGTAGTTGAGGACGGCACCCTCACAGATCTCGCCGGTGAGCTCCATCATCTTCGGTCCGGTCGCCCCGATGTAAAGGGGGATATTGCGAGGAGAGGTGTCGCCGTAGGCCACGTCGAGGCGAATGCGGTCAAGCTGCACAAACTCGCCCTGATAGGTGACCTCTTCCATGGTGAAGAGCTGCCTGATCGCTTCGACGTGTTCGCGCATCGCCTTCAGCGGCTTGCGACGTTCGAGCCCGATGCGCGAACAGATGGGCTCCCACCATGCTCCGAGCCCGAGCATCACCCGGCTCTCGCCGTCGGCAGTGAGCCCGGCGAGTTCCCACATCGTGGACCACGTGGCGGCGA
>JAYSTV010000258.1:0-8471 GCA_043719425.1 Acidimicrobiia bacterium
TCGGCGTACATGATCACCTGACCGTTCACGTTTCGAGCGGCGCGGCCCGTGGTCTGAATCAATGAGGTTTCGCTACGGAGGAAGCCTTCTTTGTCGGCATCGAGAATGCACACCAGCGAAACCTCGGGAAGGTCAAGACCCTCGCGAAGCAGGTTGATGCCAACCAGAACGTCGAACTCGCCGAGACGGAGATCACGCAGGATCTCGATGCGCTCGATGGTGTCGATCTCCGAATGCAGATAGCGAACCTTCAACCCCTGTTCCAGCAAGTAGTCGGTGAGGTCCTGAGCCATGCGCTTGGTCAGGGTGGTCACCAGCACGCGCTCGCCCACGGCAATGCGCTTGCGGGCCTCCTCCATGAGATCGTCGATCTGCCCCTTTGACGGCCGCACCACGATCTCCGGATCGATCAGACCGGTCGGTCGAACAACCTGTTCGACAACCTGCGTGGACTGGCCAATTTCGTAGGGGCTTGGGGTGGCCGAGACGAACACGACCTGGTTGATGCGCTCGTAGAACTCGTCGAAGCGCAACGGCCGGTTGTCGCCGGCGCTCGGGAGCCGGAACCCGTGGTCGATCAGTGTCTCCTTGCGGGAGCGGTCGCCCTGATACTGGCCGTGCACCTGGGGCACGGCGATATGCGACTCGTCGATAACGAGAAGAAAATCCTTCGGGAAGTAGTCGATGAGCGTGAACGGCGCCTCTCCGGGGTTGCGACCGTCGATATGGCGGCTGTAGTTCTCGATGCCGTTGCAGTACCCGACCTCGGCCATCATTTCCAGGTCGTACTGCGTGCGCATCTGCAGGCGCTGGGCTTCGAGGAGTTTGTTCTCCTCCTTGAACCACGCCAGGCGCTGTTGCAGTTCGGCTTCGATGGTGCCGATGGCCCGACCCATGCGGTCTTCACCGGCCACGTAGTGCGTGGCCGGGAACACCATGACCTCGGTGAGTTCCCCGAGCTGCTCGCCGGTAACGGGGTCGACCATGACGAGCCGTTCGACGGTGTCGCCGAACATTTCGATGCGCAGCACATGTTCTTCGTAGGCCGGGTGGACCTCGACGGTGTCACCTCGAACGCGGAAGTTGCCACGAACCAGGTTGGCGTCGTTGCGGTCGTATTGCATGTCGACGAGGCGACGCAGGATCGACCGCTGGTCGTAGTCGACACCGGCATGCAGCTCCAACAGGTTGCCCCGGTATTCCTCGGGATTGCCCATGCCGTAGATGCAGCTGACGGAGGCCACCACGATGGTGTCGCGCCGGGTCAACAATCCCGAGGTTGACGCATGACGGAGGCGGTCGATCTCGTCGTTGATCGACGAGTCCTTCTCGATATACGTATCGGACGAGGCGATGTACGCCTCGGGCTGGTAATAGTCGTAGTACGAGACGAAGTACTCGACCCGATTGTTGGGAAAGAATTCGCGGAACTCGTTGGCCAGCTGTGCCGCCAGGGACTTGTTCGGAGCGAGGATCAGCGTGGGCTTCTGCACCTGCTCGATCGTCCAGGCAATAGTGGCCGACTTGCCCGACCCCGTGATACCCAACAGGGTCTGGAAACGGTCGCCCCGATTGATCCCCTCGGTGAGGGCGGCGATCGCCGCCGGTTGATCGCCAGCAGGCTGAAAAACCGACTCGACCTTGAACGGCTTGCCCGGGAGCCGTTTGGGTTCCACCGCCGGTTCCGTTTCGATCTCGCGCACCACGGAAGACATGGCGTCGAGTGTACGGACCCCCTATGACAGTTCCTGACCGGAATGACTTGAATGACCGGATTGATGGGAACTACCGGTTTCCGGAAGCCGCGTTTCGGGGAGCGTGGCGATCCACTCCCAGATCCGGTCGATCTGGGGCGCGAGGTCGTCACGGTCCCCGCTGTTGTCGATTACCTGGTCGGCCAGGGCGACGCGATCCTCCCGTCGCATCTGGGCCGTGACGCGCCGACGCGCGTCGGCCTCGTCAAAGCCTCGGAACTGGGCCAGACGGCGGATCGCCACCTCCGGGTCAACGTCTACCACGATCGAACCGACCAGTCCGGGTCGGGAGCGATCAAACAGCAAGGCGGCGTCGAGGATCACGATCAGGTCCGTCTCCGCCTGGATCGCAATCTGTCGGTTGATCTCCGCGCCAATGGCCGGATGGGTGATGGCATTGAGCGCGGCCAGGGAATCGGGGTCGGCGAAGGCGAGAGCGGCAAGGGCGGCCCGGTCCAGGAAGGCGTCGCTGCGCAGAATCGACGGGCCAAACCGCTCCACCAACGCGACCAGGCCCGGCGTTCCCGGCTCGACCACCTGACGGGCGATGAGGTCCGCGTCGACGATCACCGCACCTCGTTCGGCCAGGGCCACCGAAACCGTGGACTTCCCCGCTCCGATACCTCCGCCGAGACCAATGAGCTTCATGAACGTTCGACGGTAGCGGTCCGAGACACTGGGTCAAGAGAACTACCCAAGTGGTCGATGGAGGAAGGACTCATGCGAGCTCCGACCGCCTTTCGTCGTCTGTCGTGTCCGTGACGACCCCCACGGTTTCGTTTCGGCTGCCGAAGTCAGCCAGCCTCCTCGACCAAAGCGACCGATTGGCGCCGTTCGAGGGACCTGTTTCCGTCATCCGGGTCGCCGTCCTGATCGCCACGGCCTTTCTGGTGCTACTCGACGCGCCAAAGGCCAACGACGACCGGTCGGTCATCGGACTTGGCGTGATCATCATGTGGACGATCGTGCGGATGTTGTCGCCCATTGTCCGGGTCGGCAACGAACGGCTTCTCGCCGTGAACATCGTTCTCGACCTAGCGCTGCCCCTCGTCCTCGTGTGCTTCACCGGCTACTGGTCATCACCACTTGTGCTCTGCCTCCTGCCCGGCATTGTGATCGGCGGTTTCGCCCATGGTGGGCCGCTCGTGGTCGGCTACGGCTCGCTCGTCGGCGTGATCGTCAGCCTCGTTGGCATTACGAGCCACGGGACCAAGGACACGGCCGACCTCGCCACTGCCAGTATCTGGATGCTGGCTCTCGTGGTCATCGCCGCCCTCAGCGGTGTCGGCCACCGAGTCGTTCGAGAGACCGATCGACGCAAATCCGCCGATGCCGACGCCATGGGCCAGCTCACTCGCGCCAATCAACTCCTGGGCTCCCTCCATCAGCTGGCGCAGTCCCTCCCCGCTTCGCTCGATCTCGAAGATGCGTTGGCCCGAACCAGCGTGAACGCCCAAAAGCTGCTCGCCGCCGACGGGGTCGCACTCTTTCTCTACGACAACATCCACTCGGCCTGGACGTGCGGTCGCGCCGACGGCCTTCGGGTTCCCGAAAGTGTCGAACTGGCGTCGCTCCCTCCGGCGCTTCGTCATGCGCTCACCACGAAGTCGGTGGCCTCCTCGGCCGAGCACGAGGGCATAACCATCCATGAAGAACCGGCCACCGGTCTCTACATCCCCCTCATCGCCCGAACCTCGCTCATCGGCGCCATGGCCGTTGAATGGCTCGGCGATCGCGGGTCCGGCCTCGACGACAACCAACAGCGCGACGTGCTTCGTAGCCTGGCGGAACCGGCCGCCATCGGCATCGACAATGCCCGTCTCTTTCTTCGCATCCGCGGTGTCGCAGCCAGCGAGGAACGCAGTCGCATCGCCCGCGACCTTCACGACCGCATCGGTCAATCGCTCGCCTACCTCGGCTTCGAACTCGACCGCAGCGCTCGCACGGTCGCCGACCCCGAAGTGGCCAGTGAGCTCACTCGGCTTCGCACCGAAGTGAGCCGGGTGATTGCGGAGGTTCGCGAGACGCTTTACGACATCCGCACCGAAGTCGAGCAGGGCAACTCGTTCGTCACCACCCTCGAACAATTCCTCTCCCGAGTGAGCGAGCGCGCTTCGCTCACCATTGACTTCCGCCATCACGTTGTCGGAGCGCTACCCCCCCGTCAGGAACGCGAAATGTGGCACATCGCCCAGGAGGCAGTGGTGAATGTTGAACGCCATGCCCGAGCCCGCAATGTCTGGGTCCGCTGGGAAACCGACGGACGCAGCGCCCTCCTGGAAATCCAAGACGACGGCAAGGGATACGCCGCCAGCGAGGGGCGACGCGACTCGTATGGGCTCCGCGGACTCCAGGAGCGAGCGACATCAATCGGGGCCCGAGCGGATATTTCCTCACAACCTGGTCAAGGAACGACCGTTCGTTGCCGATTGGAGGGACTATGAGTTCTTTGCTGCCCGTGGCTCCGACCCGACCCGCCGGAGCACGGCCGTTACGCCTCCTGCTCGTTGACGATCACCGCATGCTGCGAGAAGGTCTTCGCCGCTCGATGGAACTCTACGGATTCGATGTCGTCGCCGAAGGCAGCGACGGCGAAGAAGGGGTGCGTCTGGCCCAGGCGCTGCGTCCCGATGTGGTGCTCATGGACGTGTCCATGCCCGTGCTCGACGGCGTTGAAGCGACCCGCCGCATTCGTCAGACGTGCCCCGACACACAGGTCGTGATGCTTACTATGCACGCTGACAAAGATGTTCTGGCCAAGGCGATCCGTTGCGGTGCCGCTGGCTATCTCGTGAAGGACTGCTCGACCGACGAGGTTGCTGATGCGGTCCGCGCCGCGTCGAACGGCGAAGGAACTGTCTCTCCCGAGTTCGCCAAGTCAATGCTGCGCGAAGCGAAGTTCCCGATTCCCGACCGCCCGGGCGAGTCCGTGATCTCGAAGCGCGAAGAAGAAGTGCTGCAACTCGTGGCCGACGGATTCTCGACGGTGGAAGTGGCGCAGAAGCTCTACATCTCGATCAAGACGGTCAAGAACCACCTGGCGTCGATTTACCAGAAGCTCGACACCGCGGACCGGACCCAGGCCGTCGTGCGCGCCGTGCGCATGGGCATCATCCGCCTCGACTGACGGTCTGGGTCAGCTCAGTGTTCTGGGTCAGCTCAGTGTTCTGGGTCAGCTCAGTGTTCTGGGTCAGCTCAGTGTTCTGGGTCAGCTCAGTTGCTTGGAGGCGAACCAGCGGACCCAACAAACGGAGCTGACCCAGAAATGGACTCCGGACGCGACGAAGGGGCGCCGCGAGGCGCCCCTTCGGTCGAGTTCGGCTTCGGCCGGGGGCCGGATCAGGCTTCGGCGGCCTCTTCGGCGGCCGGATCGGCCGGAGCGGCCTCTTCGGTCGGAGCGGCTTCAACGGCGTTGCCGTCGCCAGCCTCTTCCGCGGCCAGCTTCTGGGCTGCGTTGTACTCCTCGAGCCACGCGGCCTGAGCCTCGTTGTCCGGAGTGAACTCGCCGGCGGTGTACTCGCCGATGTAGTTGCCGGCTTCGTCGTAGGCATGCTCGCCGAAGGCCGCTTGGTACTCGGCGGCCACGACGCCACCTTCGGCGGCCTGCTTGATCGACAGGCTGATCCGACGGCGCTGGAGGTCGAGATCGATGATCTTGACCCACAGTTCCTCGTTGACCCCGACGACCTGCTCGGGATGCTCGACGTGATGGCCGGCCATCTCCGAGATGTGAACGAGGCCTTCGATGCCCTCGCCGACCTGCACGAACGCACCGAACGGCACCATCTTGGTGACCCGCCCGTAGACGAGTTCGCCGACGCGGTGGTTGGAGGCGAACTCCGCCCACGGATCCTGCTGGGTGGCCTTCAACGACAGGCTGATGCGCTCACGGCTGTAGTCGACCTCGAGCACCTGCACGGTGATGCGATCGCCCACGGTGACGACGGTCGACGGATGATCGACATGCTTCCACGAGAGCTCGGACACGTGGACGAGTCCGTCCATGCCGCCGAGATCGACGAACGCACCGAAGTTGACGACGCTGGACACGACGCCCTCGCGGACCTCGCCCGGCTTGAGATTGGCGAGGAAGTCTTCGCGCTGTTCCTTCTGGGTCTCTTCGAGCCAGGCACGGCGAGACAGCACGACGTTGTTGCGGTTCTTGTCGAGCTCGATGATCTTGGTCTCGACCTCTTTGCCCACGTAGGGCAGCAGGTCGCGGACACGACGGAGTTCGACCAGCGATGCGGGAAGGAAGCCACGCAGACCGATGTCGACGATGAGGCCGCCTTTGACGACTTCGATGACGAGGCCTTTGACGACGCCATTGTTCTCTTTGATCTTCTCGATCGTGCCCCAGGCGCGCTCGTACTGAGCTCGCTTCTTGGAGAGGACGAGACGTCCCTCCTTGTCCTCTTTGGTGAGAACAAGCGCTTCGATTTCTTCGCCCAGCGACACGATCTCCGACGGGTTCACGTCGTTGCGAATCGAAAGCTCGCGGGCGGGGATCACACCTTCGCTCTTGAAGCCGATGTCGAGGAGGACTTCGTCCTTGTCGATCTTGACGACGATGCCCTTGACGATGTCTCCATCGTCGAACTCAACGATGGTGCCGTTGATCAGGTCTTCAAAGCTCGTGGTCGGATCATGCGAGATGATCTGGCGAGGGGTGTAGTTGCCCTCGTCATCGAAGGTCCCAAACAGGCCTTCGGTCGGCTGCGTGGCCGTATCAGTCATGGAGGTGGTGCCTTTACTTCGCTCGGGACGATCACCCAGGAAGGCGCGACCCTCCGCACGGGTATTCGTGCGAAGGGGATCAACGTTACCAGCGCCGCCCGTTTGGCCCTGACCGCCCGTCAGTCCGGGTGCGTCAGTCCGGACGGTGGGCGACGAGGAGAAACTCGGGAAGGTCGACGATAGGTCGATTCGGGGCGTACCGACCGGGCGTGACCGACCAGATGTGGTCGACGATGAGACCCGCCCGTTCGGCGAGAAGGCGCAGCTCTCGGGGGGTAAAGCAGGTGGTCCAGAGATCGGCAGCAACGGGGGTTCCGTCGCCCCGGACCTCGGTGGCCTCGTGGTTCACGCCGGTAGCGGCATCGAAGGCGTCGCTCGATTCCAGATGGCGGAGCTGGAAGTAGGCACTGAACGCGCTGAGGGCCAGGCGTCCTCCGGATTTGAGGGCCTGCGCCATGCGGCTGAGCACATCGCCATCGGCGGCGCCGTCTTCCTCTCGACCGAGGAGGCCGAACCCGCCCTGGCACAGCGAGATGACGGCGTCGAAGCGCTCGTCGAAGTCGAGCTGGCGGGCGTCGGTGCGAGTAAAGCTGGCGGAGAGCCCATCGGAGGTCGCCGCTGCGTTGGCGAGGTCGACGAAGCGCTGGGAGATGTCGACGCCGGTGACCGTCATGCCCCGCTTGGCGAGAGCGATTGCGTGCCGACCCGGACCGCAGCCGACATCAAGCACGGAGTCGCCGGACTTGAGCTGGAGTGCGTCGGCCAAGAAGGTCACTTCCTGTTCGGTCCCCTTGGTGAAGGAATATCGCAAATACGATGGGCCCATGACTTCGGCCAGCCCTTCGAACCAGTGGTTGCCGAACGAACCCGAGACCGGCGGTGACATGACCGACGGTTCTAGCGCTCCCGACGGTCCGCTCGGGTCCATATCCGAGCCGATGACCGAGCCGGGCCTTCTCGCGGATGTCTACCGGGCTCGCTTCGACGGCAAGGTCGCCTATCGACGTCAGGTCTGGGGAGCTCTCGTCGCCAACCTCTTCGTCCCTCGTCTAGGAAATCCAAAACGCGTTCTCGATCTCGCCGCCGGGTACGGCGACTTCATTAACAACATTTCCGCCGACGCCAAGTTCGCCATTGATCTGAACCCCGATGCCAAGGTCCACCTGGATCCCGATGTCGAGCTCTTCGCGATCGACGCAACCACGCCGTGGCCGATCACCGAAGGATCACTCGACGCGGTGTTCACGTCGAACTTTTTTGAGCACCTCGGTTCGCCCGACGCGCTCCTCGGCGTGTTGAGCCAGGCATCGCGATCGCTGCGCCCCGGTGGACGACTCATCGCCATCGGTCCGAACATGCGATACACGCTCAAGGAGTACTGGGACTTCCTCGACCACCGTCTGCCACTCACCGAAAGGTCGTTGAAAGAAGCGATCGAGTTGCGGGGCTTTCGCGTCATCGAGTGCGTCCCCCGCCTGCTCCCCTATTCAATGGACAGTCACCGCCAGGTCCCCGCCGCGCTCGTGGCGCTCTACTGCCGCACGCCGCTGCTGTGGCGGTTCTTCGGCAAACAGTTCCTGCTGGTCGCCGAGCGCCTCCCGTAACGGAACCGGTCGGCGGGAAGTTGTGGACCTGGTCGCTCCGGGAGCGACCAGGTCACCAAGTATCAACCCGGCAGGTCGGCGTTCGACGCCCCTGATGACCCGAACGGCACGATGAACGTCACCTTGTCGACGAGGTTGGGCACGATCTCAGCGACGAACTTCTGGAACGGTTCCGCCGCCTGGTGCGTCTTGAACGCTTCGGCGTCGACATAGGCCTCGTAGAGAACCACGGAGTCCGGCGTGGACGGGTCGATCCAAACGTCGAACCGGAGCGTCCCGATTTCGCCGCTACTAACGACGGCATCCCATTCGAGGAACGCCACAAGTTCGTCAAAGCTGCCGGCTTTCGCCGTGATTCGAGCAATTCCCCCAAACA
>JAYSTV010000259.1:0-3469 GCA_043719425.1 Acidimicrobiia bacterium
CGAATGAGCACCGCCTTGCCCTTCGGGGTACGAGCCTCGAAGAGCTCCACGACGCGAGGAAGACCGGCGGTGATGTCGAGCGACTCGCCCTTACCGGCGGCCACGCCACCGGTGTGGAAGGTACGCATGGTCAGCTGGGTACCCGGCTCACCAATCGACTGGGCGGCGATCACGCCAACCGACTCCCCAAGTTCGACCGTGCGGCCCGACGCCATCGACTTGCCGTAGCACGTCATGCACACGCCGTACTCGGCGTCACAGGCCAAGACCGTGCGGACACGGACACGCTCGACACCTTCGTCGTCGCGCATCTTTTCCAGGACCTCCTGGGTCACGTCGGTGCCCCGGGGGAACTCGGTGCCGTCAGCACAGGTGACGTCTTCGGCCAAGAATCGACCGAGGAGCGACGTTTCCAAGTACGCACGCTTCGTGGCCGTGTCCGGACCCACGTAGTCGAGGTAGCGACCACGGGTGGAGCCGCAGTCCTCTTCGCGAACGATGAGTTCCTGGGACACGTCGTGCAGACGACGAGTCAGGTAGCCGGAGTCGGCGGTACGAAGGGCGGTGTCGGCCAAACCCTTACGGGCACCGTGGGTGGAGATGAAGTACTCGAGAACGGATAGGCCTTCACGGAAGTTCGACTTGATCGGGCGGGGAATGATGTCGCCCTTGGGGTTCGACACGAGGCCGCGCATGCCAGCGATTTGGCGGACCTGCAGCGCGTTGCCACGAGCACCCGAACCGACCATCATGTTGATCGGGTTCATCGGATCGGCGTCGAGCACGTCCTGCATCGCCTTCTGGATTTCGGCCGTGGCCTCGGTCCAGATGTTGATCTCTTGCTCACGACGCTCGTCGTTGGTGAGAATGCCACGCACGAAGTTCTTCTCAATTTTGAGCGCTTCGAGTTCGTGGCGGTCGAGGATCTCGCGCTTTGCCGCGGGGGTCTGCACGTCGTTGATGGAGATGGAGAGACCCGATTGAGCGGCGTAGCGGAAGCCGAGATTCTTGATGGCGTCGAGGGTTTCGGCAACGACGGCCTTCGGATACTCGGTGGCCAGACGCTCAACGAGGGTGGTCACTTCCTTCTTCTTCAGAAGCACGTTGACATACCCAAAATCGACCGGCAGGGCCTGGTTAAAGATCAAGCGACCAGCGGTGGTCTCCAGGAGAACGGGATCGCCGCCCGGCAAGCCGCCGTAGCGCTGCTCGGTCGAGCGGAGCGTGATTTTGGCGTGGAGGTGAATGTCCTTGTTGTCGTAGGCCCGCTCCACTTCCCACAGGTGACGGAAGTGACGGCCTTCGCCGACGACACCGTCGCGCTGGAGCGTGAGGTAGTAGGTGCCGATGATCATGTCCTGAGCCGGCACGGCGATGGGGCGGCCGTGGGCCGGCGACAAGATGTTGTTGGCCGACAGCATGAGGATGCGGGCTTCGGCTTGCGCCTCGGCCGACAGCGGCAGGTGGATGGCCATCTGGTCACCGTCGAAGTCGGCGTTGAAGGCCGTGCACACGAGCGGGTGGAGCTGGATCGCTTTGCCTTCGACGAGCACCGGCTCGAACGCCTGGATGCCAAGACGGTGGAGTGTTGGTGCGCGGTTGAGCATGACGGGATGTTCCTTGATGACTTCTTCAAGGACGTCCCATACCTGAGCCCGGCGACGCTCGACCATGCGCTTGGCCGACTTGATGTTTTGCGCCAGTTCCTGATCGACAAGGCGCTTCATAACGAAGGGCTTGAACAGTTCGAGCGCCATGAGCTTGGGCAGGCCGCATTGGTGCAGACGCAGCGTGGGGCCGACGACGATGACGGAACGACCCGAGTAGTCGACGCGCTTACCGAGAAGGTTCTGGCGGAAACGACCCTGCTTGCCCTTGAGCATGTCGGAGAGCGACTTGAGCGGACGGTTGCCCGGACCGGTGACCGGCCGGCCGCGGCGACCGTTGTCGAACAACGCGTCGACGGCCTCCTGCAACATGCGCTTCTCGTTGTTCACGATGATCTCGGGAGCACCGAGATCAAGGAGACGCTTCAGACGATTGTTCCGGTTGATGACGCGGCGGTACAGGTCGTTGAGGTCAGACGTGGCGAAGCGACCACCGTCGAGCTGGACCATCGGACGCAGGTCCGGCGGGATAACCGGCACGGCGCCGAGGATCATGGCGCGCGGGTCGTTGGAGCGCTTGCCGTTCTCGTCGCGACGGTTGAACGCGGCGACGATCTTGAGACGCTTGATGGCCTTCTGCTTGCGCTGCATGGACAGCGGCTTCTTGCCTTCGGCCGGCACGGCATCGATAAGCGCGCGTAGCTTCTGCTCTTCGACGTCGAAGTCGAGCTCGTTGATGAGCTGGTTGATGGCGTCGGCGCCCATGCCACCGCGGAAGTAGTCGCCGTAGCGATCCTTCATTTCGCGCCACAGCATTTCGTCTTCGAGGATCTTGCGGCTGTGCAGCGTCTTGAACTCGTCGAACGAACGCTTCAAGAGGTCGTACTCAGCGGCCGAACGATCCCGTATACCGGTGATTTCTTTCTCGGCGAGACGACGCTTGGCGTTGATTTCGGAATCCTTGGCGCCGTCTTTCTCGAGCGCTTCGATGTCGGCTTCGAGCTGCTTGAAGCGACGGTCGAGATCGAGGTCACGGTCGCGTTCGATGAGCTGCAGCTCTTCGCGCAGTTCGGCTTCGAGGTTCGGGAGGTCGGCCTGGCGCTTCTCCGGATCAACCCAGGTGACGAGGTTGGCGGCGAAGTAGATGACCTTTTCGAGCTGCTTGGCCTTCAACTCCTCTTTGGCTTCGGTGCCCATGAGGAGATACGCAAGCCACGACCGGGTACCGCGGAGATACCAGATATGCACCACGGGAGCGGCCAACTCAATGTGGCCCATGCGCTCGCGACGGACCTTGGAGCGGGTGACTTCGACGCCACAACGCTCGCAGGTGATGCCACGGAAACGAACCCGCTTGTACTTGCCGCAGTAGCACTCCCAGTCCTTCTGCGGGCCGAAGATCTTCTCGCAGAACAGGCCGTCCTTTTCGGGGCGGAGCGTTCGGTAGTTGATGGTTTCGGGCTTCTTTACTTCGCCGTGTGACCATCCGCGGATGGCGTCGGCCGTGGCGAGGCCGATGGTGATGCGATCGAAATCGTTGACGTCGAGCATGAGAGTTCTCTACCTATGGGTGTCGGGTGGAAACGTCGGGCTGATCAGTAGCGCTCGGCGCGTGCAGCAGCACGGCGAGCGTCTTCTTCGTCGGAGCCACGCTCCGGACGGGACAAGTCGATACCAAGTTCTTCAGCGGTACGGAAGACGTCTTCGTCCATGTCGCGCATTTCGATCTCGCCGCCCATCTTGGATTCAACCTTGACGTTGAGAACGAGCGACTGCATTTCCTTGATGAGCACCTTGAAGGACTCGGGAATGCCCGGCTCGGGAATGTTCTCGCCCTTGACGATCGCTTCGTAGACCTTGAC
>JAYSTV010000260.1:0-3466 GCA_043719425.1 Acidimicrobiia bacterium
GACGCCGACCACGACCCACCGTTCGAATCCAGCGGACGCACCGACGTCGAAACAATGGATCTGTACTGCCGGCGCCATCATTCGCATCGCCACGCGACCGGTGCGCATCGCGCCGACCTCGTCGGAGCGATCTAATTCGTTCTTGATCAGGCCGTCCTTCCGGCGGCCGTCCGTCCCTTGACAACTGAATCGGCGGCCGGGCGCCCACGACGTTCGATGTCGTGAGCAGGGAGCGGGAGCCTCAGACTTCGATGACGACCGGGACGATCATGGGCTTGCGACGGGTGCGCTCGCTCACGAAACGTCCGGTGGCCGAGCGGACCGTGCGCTTCATCGCTTCGGTGTCGCGGGCGCCGTCGGCGATGGCCTGTTCGAGCGCCTTGCGGATCACCGTCGCGGCCTCGCCCAGCAACGCCTCGGCTTCGGGGGCGTAGACCCAGCCGCGAGTGATGAGCTCGGGCTCGGTCACGATCTGTCCGTTGTGTTCGTCGATGGTCACGATGACCACGAGCATGCCTTCGTTGGCCAACACCTTGCGGTCGCGCAAGACACCGAGGCCAACGTCGCCCACGATGCCGTCGACATAGAGATATCCGCTCGGCACGGTCGGACCGAAGTCGATGCCGGCCTTGGTGAGATCAACCGTGTCACCGTCTTCGCAGATGAGCACGTTGCTCGGCTTCATACCCATCTCCATTGCTAAGCGCGCATGGTGAGTGAGCATACGGAACTCGCCGTGGATCGGAATGAAGAACTCCGGCTTGGCCACCGACAGCAGCGTCTTGAGTTCGCCGCGCTTGGCGTGCCCGCTCACGTGGACCTTGGCGAGGCCGGAGTGGACCACATCGACGCCGAGACGCACGAGGCCGTTAATGACTTTGCCCACGCTCGTTTCGTTGCCCGGAATGGCATGGCTCGACAAGATCACCGTGTCCTTGTCCCCGAGCTTCACAAACCGGTTCTCGCCCGCCGCCATGGTCGACAGTGCCGACATCGGCTCGCCCTGAGAACCCGTCGACAGGATGAGCACCTTGGTCGGGTCGTAGTCACCCAGGCGCTCGATATCGAAGAGGTCCTTGTCGCTCAGCTGCAACTTGCCCATGTCGCGGGCAATCTGCACGTTGCGCTTCATGGAACGACCCAAGGTGGTGACCTTGCGGCCCGACGCAACCGCGGCCTCAATGACTTGCTGCACGCGATGGATGTGCGACGCGAAACACGCAACCACGATGCGCTGACCCGAGTGATCGCGAATGAGGTCGCGCAGGTGCTTACCGATCACGCGCTCAGAGTCGGTATACCCGTCGACCTCGGCATTGGTCGAGTCGCCCATCAGCAACCGGATGCCATGGTTCTCCGCGATCGCCCCGATCTGCGAGAGGTCGGTGGTGCGACCGTCGATCGGGGTGAGGTCGAGCTTCCAGTCGCCCGAGTGCATGATCACGCCCTGAGGGGTGTGGAAGGCGACCGCGATCGAGTCCGGAACCGAATGCGAGACCGGGATGACCTCGATGTCGAAGGCACCGATCGTGCGCCGTTCGCCGTCGACTAGCGGATTGAACGACGTGCGGCCGAGCAAACCGGCTTCTTCGATACGACCGCGCGCCATGTTCAAGGTGAGCTGGGTCGCATAGAGCGGGAACTCGATGTCGCGCAGCAGATACGAGAGCGCGCCCACGTGGTCTTCGTGGCCATGGGTGAGGATGGCGCCGTCGATACGGTCGGCGTTGTCACGGAGGTAGGTGAAGTCAGGCAGGACCAGGTCGATGCCGGGCATGTCGGAGTCCGGGAACATCAGCCCCACGTCGACGAGCATCAATCGCCCGTTGACCTCGATCGCACAGCAGTTGCGACCAACCTCACCGAGGCCGCCCAGGAAGATGACCCGAACCGATCCCTTAGGGGCCGGCCCAACCGGCGCCAGGGCCGCGTCGATCGACTCACTCGGAAACGGGGTCGTCGAACCCTTCCTCGACGACGATTTCGATGTGGAAGCAGCAGCGGCCGAGCGGGAGGAGCCTCCTGCAGCACGCTTACTCACGAACCTGCCTTGAGGTCGGCGTAGACCTGTCGAGCGCGTTCTTCGAGACCATCGGGCTCACCGTTCATTGGTGGTCGACAGTGACCGACCGGATGGCCGAGGGTGCGGAGCATGGCTTTCGTCGGCTGCGGGTTCGGGTTTGCATCGCCGGTCTCGAACAGGTATGACGGAATGAGCTTGGCGTTCACGGCGCGAGCCTTATCAACATCGCCCTTCTTGAACGACGTGATCATCTCCTTGTGCTCCGACGCCGACCATGCGGTGGCCACGCCGATCACGCCGCATCCGCCAATCGCCAGCAACGGCAGCGTGGCATCATCGTTGCCACTGATGAGCTCGAAGCCGGCGGGCGCCTCGGCCATGAGCCGTGCCGACATCGAAACATCATTCGCCGCATCTTTCACGGCGACCACGTTTGTGCACTCGCGGGCAAGGCGAAGGAGCACGTCGTTGTTGATCTTGCGACCGCTGCGAACCGGAATGTCGTAGAGCACTACCGGCAGCTCGGTGGCCGCGGCGACAGCCCGGAAATGGGCTTCGATGCCCGCCTGCGACGGACGGTTGTAATACGGCGTGACGCTGAGAACGCCAGCACAGCCAAGCCCGGCCATCGCCTTCGTGAGATGCAACGCATGGGTTGTGTCGTTGGACCCGGCGCCCCCAATCACGGGGACAGTCACGGCTTCGCACACCGCTTTGATCAGGTCGAACTGTTCTTGGTCGGTCAAGGTTGGCGCCTCGCCGGTGGTGCCGGCGATCACGAGGCCGTCGTTGCCCTGCTCCACGTGCCACCGAGCAAGCGCCTGGGCGGCATCGAGATCGAGGGCTCCGTGGGCATCGAAGGGCGTCACCATCGCTGTTAGGACTTCGCCAAAACGCGACATCAGATACTCCCCGAACCGAACCAGAAATCAAGCATCTTCGGACGCCCGTTCGATATGGAGCGTGGAGAGCAGGTCTTCATGGAGTTCCATCCAAACGGTGTGGTACGAGTCGAGGATCGGCTTGGCGAACCACTCCTGGTTGCCCTTCTTCACCTTGTCGAGGGCAAGTTGCAGGCGTGGCTGGTAGTGGTGGTACCGGTCGAGCGCAGAGGAAAGGTCGGCCGTGATCGGCGTGACCCCGGCATGTATATCGGCGAGTCGCTTGATGACCCCGGCGTCGTAGTCACGGTCGCTGTGATCGTTGAGGATGTTGCGGTCGAGGTCGCGGACCTGCCAGGCGGTGCAGACGGCGAGCAGCTCGGTGTTGAGCACGAGGAAGCGGTCGTAGGCCCCCTGCACCAATGCGCGGGCTCCGCTGGCGGCCAGGTCGGCCTCAGCCAGACGGACCTGCTCCTCCTTCCCCGCTGGGGTGAGGGCGTAGCCGGAGATCCGACCGCCTTCAAGATGCTTGGCCAGGCCCTCCTTGACCAGCGCTTGGAGG
>JAYSTV010000027.1:0-4467 GCA_043719425.1 Acidimicrobiia bacterium
ATGAACATCAACTACTTCCTCGGTGCGGGCACCTGGGGAGTCACCTCGGGCCTCCTCATCGGCCGGGTAACCAGACGCAAGTTGTTGTCGGCCGACGCGGCGATCGGCATCGTGACCACGGCGTCGTTCGCCATCGGCATCGTGCTGTTCAACAAGTTCGGTCAGGCTCGACGCAGCATCGACGCGGTCTTGTTCGGCGACATCTTGGGGGTGGCGAGGACTGATGTCTACGCCGTGATTGGTGTTGGCCTAGTCGTCGTGGCGGTGGTGATCGGCGCCTATCGACCACTGCTCTACGCGACCTTCGACTCCGAGGTGGCCCGGGTCACCGGAGGGCATCCCGATCTCCTCGACGCCGTGCTCATGGTCATGCTCTCGCTCACCGTGCTCGTGACGATGCGGGTGATCGGCGTGCTCCTCATCTCCGCGCTGCTCGTGCTTCCGGCGTCGACGGCGCGCATGCTCACGGATTCGTTTTCCAAGATGCTCACGCTTTCCCCGGTCATTGGGGCGGTGACCTCACTCGTCGGCATGAACGTGAGCTATCACGTCAACACCTCGCCGGGCGCCACGGTGATCCTCATCAACGCGGCAGTGTTCCTGGTGGTGTTCCTGGCCACGGGCCGGGCGGGGCGCCGTCGAGTGGCCCACGTGCACGTTTGAATCGTGGCGCACCCGGCCCGGCGGCGATTGAACTCAGCATGTGCACGTTTGATAATACGTGCACATAGTGAATTACGCGAGGAGCCACTCCGGGCCGTTGGGGGTATCGCGGACTTCCACGCCCGACTCCGTGAGGCGATCGCGGATCAGGTCTGATAGGTCGTAGCGCTTGTCTTTGCGGACCTCGCCCCGCAGGGCCAGCAAGGTTTCGATGAACGGTCCGACGCTTTCACGTGGATCGGCCAGGCCTCCGGTGGCGGCCGCGCCGAGGCGGCTGATCATCGAGCGCATCATGGCCCGGGCCTCGTCGCCCTCGCGCGACTGCAAGGTGTCGGCCGACCAAGCGTGGATGGTTGCTTCGAGTTCGAGAGCGGCCCGCACGGCTTCGTCGGCGTCGCCCGCGGCGAGGGCGGTAGCGAATCGATCACCGAGGGCCGTCGTGGTTGCTCCGAGGGAATCTGTCGCGGGTTCGGCGACGACGGCGGCCGCGGTCGCTACGGGTTTCGGGGTCGAAGCGGTCTGAGGTAGTCCGGGATACCGGAGCGCGTCGATTGGAAGGGTGGTCCCGCCGGCGTGGGTGGCGGTGGCGCCATCGACCCGAATACTCAGCACCCCGCGGCCGATGACTGTTGCTGTATCGGCATCGAGGTCGAGGATGACGGCGGTGTGTTCATCGATGCCGATCACGTGATGATCGTCGGGTAGAACGGCTTCGAGCATCCGCAGGCGACGTTCGCCGAGGTAGCAGAAGCGGGTGTCGTGATGGCCGCCTTCGGCGTTGTCGTAGTGCGGAATGAGGGCAGCATGGATCCCGATTTCGCCGAGCACATCGAGGCCGTCGAGCCAGCGCGGTTCCTCGCCTGCCTTGTAGATCTCGTAGACCGGCACTGTCACGCGGCCGAGCGTGAGTGCCGCCGCCGATGCAAAGGTCACCGCACCACCGGTCTTGAGCTTGTCGACGAGGACCGACGCCAGCGGCGAACCGGTCCATTGGCGCAGCGCGTAGGTCGGTGACCCGGGACCGGCGAACACATAGGTGGACGAACGAAGCAGATTGAAACCGCGCTCAAGGGCGACCGGGTCGGCGCCAACGACTTGGGTGAGCCCGGCGACCGTGAGTTCGGTCACGATCGATTCGGCGAAGTACTGCACCGCTTTCTGGGCCAACTCCGACGCGTTTTCTTGAAAGCCGTAGGGTGTGTCGAGCAACGCGGCGCGTGCGGCCGAACCGAGACGGCCAATGACCTCCCGATGGACCTTCACCATCGTGGGTGCGGTTTCCCCCGAACCCATAAGCGTGAGGATGCGGGGCAGCGGGGCGGTCATGACATGGTCCTTGCTGAGGCAACGCGCTGGAGCGCGTCGATAAGGGAGTTGGCGGTGCGAACGGGATGTTGGGCATGGAGGTCGTGATCGGCATCGGCGAACCATTCGATGACCACGGGCACCGAACATGCCTCAATACAAACCGCGGCTCCGGCCGCTTTGTCCTTCGTCCAGTCAGCCCCGGAGTCGGCCATGAGCAACGTGGCCGACACAGCAAGCCGCGCGAAGCAGGCGACCGGGTCGTGCTCCCACAACGCTCGCAGCACGGCGAGGTGACGGTCGCGGGTGAGCCAGGGTGCGAGCGTGCCGTCGGACTGGACTTCGAAGTTGGCCATGGAGCCATCGATTCCGGCGGCCGGCCAATCGGGATGGGCCGACGTCATCCATGCCCGCATCCGGCTCTCTGGAGTACCGATCAGATTCGGCGGGGCCAGCTTTTCGGCACAGTCTTCCCATGCGGGAAAACGGTCGGACAGTCGGATGACGCCCCCATCGACGGCCACCACGGCCCGAACCGCGTGGGGGTGGGTTGCGGCCAGGTCAACGACCACGTTTCCACCCCACGATTGCCCGACGAGCACCGGTTGGTGCAGTCGCTCTTCGACGAAGAGTTCGAGAAGATCAGCGGTGACGACATCGAATCCGTAGCCGTCGGTCACGTCGGGTTTGGGCGATCGACCGTGGCCGCGGAGGTCAACGGAGATCGATCCGAAGCCCCGCTCAGCGAGAGCCACGGCCACGCCGTCCCACATCCGAGCGTTCGATGCGAGCCCGTGGACCAGGACAAATTCCGGCACCCCGCTCGGACCATCGATACGAGTACGCGCCAGGGAAACCACATCACCAACCTAGGGGTCCCCCGCCGGTTAGCTACGCCAACCTGCGGAGAAGTGGCACCGGTAGGCGATGGGAGGACCTCGGAGCGGAAGGCTATCTACTCGGCGAGGCGGGCTTCGTGGCCGGTTGTGGTCCGGAGGGGTTGGTCCTGGATCTTGAACGTGAGGAACCAGCCGACAACAACAATCAGTGCACTTATCATAATGGCGCGCCCGGACGCGGAGGCGATGGCGTTGGTAATGGCGGTTCGCGTTCCGTCGGGGAGCGACTTGATCTGGCTGGGCTTGCGGATCAGACCGAAGAGTTTTCCGCCTCCGGAGCCGGACTCGAGCTGTGACTTCACGTGGTGGTTGAAGTACACCGACAGACACGCAATGGCGATGGCCGCCCCGGCGCTGCGCATGAAGTTCTGCACCGCGCTCGACACACCGAGATCGTGCGGATCGGCGGAGTTTTGCGCCACGATCGACATCGTCGGCATTGCCAGTCCGGTACCGAGACCGGTCACGAGAAGGATCAGCGCGATCAGGAGGTAGGGCGTGGATGAAGACAGGGAGATGGCTGACAGTCCGCCGATCGCCGACAGCGCAAAACCGACCCGTGGGAGCAAGCGGTAGCGACCGAGTTTGGTGATCAGCCGTCCGCTGAACGTTGAGCCCGACACCATCCCCACCATCATCGGCACGCCTGCCAGGCCGGCCCGGGTGGGCGACATGAAGCGCACTGACTGGAAATACAACCCCAAGAAGAGACCGGTGCTGTACATCGCCGGGCCAATAAGAAAGCCGAGGGAGTACGACCGACGTAGATGCGGATTGCGGAAGAGACGCAGGGGCAGAATCGGTTCGGGGGCGCGTCGTTCCTGGCGGAGAAACAGCACGAACGTGATGGCGGAAAGGCCGAAGCCCCCGAGGATGGTGGTGCTGGTCCACCCGCGTTCGCCGCCCTGTTCGAGCGCCAACATGAAGCAAGCAACGCAGACGGTGAGGAGCACTGCGCCGAGAACATCGACCGCCGGGCGTCGGCTTGGCGGCGGCACTCGCAGCACGCGGGCCAGAAGGGCAAAGGCGACGATGCCGAGGGGAAGGTTCACGAAGAAGATCCAGCGCCAGCTCACGTTGTCGACGATGACTCCGCCCACCAGTGGACCGAGGATGGCGGCGATTCCCCACATCGACGAGAACAGACCGAAGTACTTCCCGCGCTGGCGGGGCGGCACGATGTCTCCGACCGTGGCGAACGTGAGGCCCCAGATGCCGCCGCCACCAATACCCTGGAGGGCGCGAGCGGCGATGAGCTGGGGCATTGATTGAGCGGCGCCGCAGAGGAGTGACGCAAACAGGAACAGGGCGATCGTGAAAAGCAGGAGCCGCCGACGACCGAAGAGGTCACTCAACTTGCCGAGCAGGAGGGTGGCGATGGTCGATGTGACCGCGTACGACGTGGAGACCCAGGCGTAGAGCCCGAAGGCGTTGAATTGCCCGGCAATGGTCGGCATCGCCGTGCCAACGATGGTGTTGTCGAGGGCGGAGAGCAGCAGGCCAACCATAAGCGCGCCTATGACAAGACGGGTTGAGGCCGGAGGACGTTCGTCGGTCGACGTGACGGGTGCGAGCTTCGGTTCGGCGGCGTTCACCGGGA
>JAYSTV010000261.1:0-8407 GCA_043719425.1 Acidimicrobiia bacterium
GAGATGGCGTCACTCCAGCTGACCTATGACCCCGTCGGTCGTGTCTATGTGGCGCCGCTGCACGTGAAGGCCAACAACGGCATGATGCTGATCGACGACTTCGGCCGTCAAGTCATGACACCGATGCAGCTCCTCAACCGTTGGATCTACCCGCTGTCCAAGCGCATCGACTACCTGCCACTGGCAAACGGTTCCAAAGTCGGTCTGCCGTTCGAGTTGATGGTCGCCTTCTCCACGAACATGGCGCCAGAAGATCTCGGCGACGAAGCGTTCTTCCGTCGTATTCAGAACAAGGTGTACGTCGGACCGGTGACGGCCGAAGCGTTTGACATCATCCTCGGTCGGGTGGCGGAAAAGCTTGGCGTTGAACTTCTCCCCGAGTCCGCCCGCGAGCTGCGAACGTTGTGTTTGGAGCGCGACTCGATTGGTCTGCGCGCGAACTATCCGTATGACATGTGCAAGATGGCGAGGTCGCTTGCCGAGTACGAAGGCATCAAGCCGGTCCTCGATTCCTATGCACTGGCCAAGGCCGCCCGCCTGTACTGGGGCAACCCGAACGCCAAGATGAGCGGTGCCGCCCTCAGCTCAGGCAAGGTCACGGCTCCGACTCCGCCGCCGGCCCCGTCGCCCACATCGGCCGATGCGGCCCACGCCCCCCATCAGGCGCACGCCGGCACGTCGACGCCAAGCGTCGCCACCCTGATGGAAATGGTCACCCAGAAGTAGCGGGTACTGCGTCGAGGAACGCATCGACGTTGCGCTGCACCGACGTTCCCGGTCGAGGAAGCGCCCAACCGTGTCCGCCCTTGGCCACGGTGATTGGCTTCGCAGAGTCGATCAGGGTCAGGCCCCGTTCGTCGGGACTGCATCGAGCACGGAGCGCAGCGCTTGGGCCGCGCCGAGCAGAGCCGAGCTCTCCGCCGGAATGACGATCTTCGTGTTCGGGCTATCGGCGAATCGTCCGAGCGTGTCGAGCTGCAGGATTGCCACGAGCGTCGGATCGGGGTTGGCCGCCTTGATCGCGTTATAGACCGTCTCGATGGCCAGCGCACGTCCCTGGGCATCGAGGATCGCCGCTTCGCGATTACCCTGCGCGCGTAGTATCGCCGCCTCGCGCTGCCCTTCGGCCTCCTTGATGGCGGCCTGACGCTGACCGTCGGCAACGTTGACAGCCGACTGCTGCAGGCCCTCGGACTGCAAGATCTTGGCCCGCTTCTCCTGGTCAGCCTGCTTTTGCAGCGCGAGGGCCTGGAGGATTTGCGGTGGCGGGGCGACTTCAACGATCTCGATCCGGTTGATGCGGATGCCCCACTTGTCGGTGGCCGACTCCATCTGCCCCTGCACGGCGGTGTTGATGCGTTCACGCTCGGACAGAGCCTCGTCGAGCGACAGCGTGCCGATGACCGAACGGAGGGCCGTGCGCGCCAGCGCGTCGATGGCCACGTCGAAGTCGGCGATCGAATACAGGGCCTGTTTCGCATCGACGATCTGCGTGAAAATTGTGGCGTTGACAGTAACGACGACGTTGTCCTTGGTGATCACTTCCTGTCGATCCCCAGGTCGAGGAATCTCCCGCATATCAACCCGCTGAAACGCGTCGATGAACGGAGCCAGAATGGCCAGGCCGGGCTCGTAGGTCCGACGGTACTCACCGAGTCGTTTGACCACGCCCACCTCGCCCTGCTGGACGATATTTACCATTCGCCGGAGAACGAGGAACAGAAAGATGAAGAACGCCAGGGCGATGGCGGCACCGACGATGGCGCCGTTGCTGGCGCCCGACGTTGCCCCGAGAATACGCGGCGATGAGGACAGGGACATAGTGAGCGTTCCTTTAATCAGGGTTGGCCGACGGCGTCGGCACAAAGCGGCTTCACCGTGAGCGTGGTGCCATGCACGGCGGTGATCGTTACGGGTTGCTGGGGCGCGATTGGCGTCTGGCTGTCGCTCACGGCGAGCCATCGCTCGCCCAGCAGGAGCACATGTCCGGATTGCGGGGCGATTGCCGCGCTCACCACGTCGACGGTGAGCGCCTGTTGGCCAATGAGCCCACCGTGCACACCGCGCCCGACGGTCCCCGAATGGCTGGCCGTGAACCGTCTGGCGAGCGGCCGGACCACCGTGAGACCGAGCACGGCGACGGCAATGGCCGCGAGCACTTGAGCGGCATACGCACGGGGCGACAGCGAAGCCACGAGGGCGGCGGACAACATCCCGAGTGCGACGAACAGGGCGTAGAACGCCACGTTGAACAACTCAAGCAGCAGCATCACAACCGCAACTGCAAGGTATGCGTAGACCATGCTCACCTCTTTCCCGCTCGACGCTACGCCCAGCCGGCCAACCACGCGTGCGCCGCCACAGATTCGTCCTCGCCGATGCGCTGATCCCGGTGCTCACCGGGTGAGCGCCCCACCTAGCCGTCGAGGCGACCGAACTCGGTGTCTTCGAGCGTGGTGTCATCGACCCCGATCCACACCAGCGTGCCGACGATCGCGCCCAGAAGCGGGAACACGACGAAAGCCCAGAGCTGCTTGAGCGGCTCGGCGCCACCGAAGATCGCCGCGCCGAAACTGCGCGCCGGATTGACGGAGGTGTTGTCGATCGGGATCGAGATGAGGTGAATCAACGCGAGCGTGAGGCCATAAGCGAGTCCGCCCATTCCTGGAGCGAAGCCTTTGGTTGTCGTCATCAGCACGACGAAGACGAGCAACGCGGTGAGCACGACTTCGACGACGAGAACGGCACCGAGTCCGTAGCCCGATGGACTGAGTTTGCCCCAGCCGTTCGAGGCGAACGTTCCCTTGTCCCAGCCCTTGAGGCCGTTGGCAATCGAGTACACGACGAGGCCGCCGAGCGCCGCTCCGGCGAGCTGACCAATCCAGTAGAAGACCAACAGCGAGGCTTTCGTCTTGCGGGCCAGCACCATCGCCAGCGTGACCGCCGGGTTGATGTGGCAACCCGAGACCGGCCCGATGGCGTAAGCCATGATGAGCAGCGCCAGTCCAAATGCGAGGGAGACGCCGAGCGCCCCGATCTTGTCTCCGGCGAGGATCGCACTGCCCGGTCCGCCTATCATGAGGACGGCCGTACCGACTGCTTCTGCTCCCGCGATGCGCAATGGCTTCATGGGCGGAACATTAACCTGCGGCCGTGAACACATCACGGAGCGTGCAAGGCGGTGGCGGCTGGAGCTGGCCGTAGGTACACGACTCCGGCGTCCGGTCGGGCCGCCACCTTTTGAAGGTTGCGGCGTGACGAAAGCGGTTGCCCTGCAAGTGGTCGAACGCCACCTCGCACACTCGCTCCGGCCGAAGGAGCACGAACGACAAATCCTTGGTCCCGGTCCATCGGCTGCCCGCACCGGGTACCCTTTGGCCGGTCGCCGACGCTTCGTTCATCACCTCGGCCCAATGAGCCCACGGGTGATTCGCCACGTCGGCGCGCAGGGACTCCAACTCGGTCACCAGTTCACGACGACGAACGTCGGTGAACGCCGCCGCTACTCCGACGTGGTTCAGGCGCCCGTCGGCCCCGTAGATCCCCAACAGGAGCGAGCCGACAATGCCCCCGTGCTTGTGCCAGCGAAAGCCGGCGACCACACATTCAGCCGTGCGTTGATGCTTCACCTTGATCATCGTTCGTTTGTTCTCGACGTAGGGATCGGACAACTTCTTGGCAATGATCCCGTCGCAGCCGGCCGCCTCGAACCGAACAAACCAATCGGCGGCAAGATCGCGTGAGGTCGTCGCCGGAGTAACACGGATCGTCCCATTGCTACGCGCGCGTACATCTGCGAGCGCGTCGTTGAGAAGAGCCCGACGTTCACTGAGCGGACGCGACCGCACATCGGTATCGCCAAGGGCAAGGAGGTCAAAGACCACGAAGCAGGCCGGCGTGTCGGCGGCAAGTTTTCGCACTCGAGAGTCGGCCGGATGAATGCGTTGGCCGAGAGTATCGAACTCGGCCACCCCGTCGACCTCAACGAGAATCTCGCCATCGATCACGCAGCGCTCGGGAAGCGAGGCTCGCATTGCCTCGACCAGCTCGGGGAAGTAGCGGGTCAGCGGTTTCTCGTTGCGACTACCGAGGACGATTTCGTCGCCGTCTCGAAAGGCGATCGACCGAAAGCCGTCCCATTTGGGGTCGTAGAGCCACTCCCCTGAACCCTCGACGCCCGGGAGTTCGGGAAGCGGCTTGGACAGCATCGGCGCAACCGGCGGCATCACGGGCAGATCCATTGGCGTCAACGTATCGGGTACGGCGGTAGCGTCGTTGGTCATGGCCACCCAGTTCGAGTCCGCCGACGGACGGATCATCCGCGTCCGCCTCCCGGGCGATCCGGAGCCCGATCCCGACAACCCCGACGTTGACGGTGAGCTCGACGAAGGGAGCGAAACCGAGGCCGTGATCCTGGTTCCGCAATACAACACGATGACCGTGGAAGGTGCCGTGGCCGGGATTGGCTCCATGGTCCGCACCATGTCCAAAGGCGGGGCCCAGTCGACCATGCCCGGCAGTTGGTGGCACGACTGGGGCAAGTACGTGATCCCGATGGTTGTGCTCATTGTCGGCACGATGTTGGCGAGCATTCTTCTTCGGTGAGCTCGTCGGAACTCTCGCCTGATCGCGGCCTCGGTCCCGTCATCGAACGGGAGGGCACGAAAACACTCGTCGGCACGTGCTCGTGGGCCGATGCCTCACTCGTGAAAGACTCGGATTGGTATCCGCGCCGATCGATGAAGGCGGCCGAGCGGCTGGCATATTACGCGAGTCGCTTTCCCGTCGTCGAGGTCGACTCCACGTATTACTTCCCACCAACGCCGGAGCTCTCGGCCAGTTGGGTTGATCGGACGCCCGAGGGGTTCACCTTCGACGTGAAGGCCTGGTCACTGTTGACCGGTCATCCGACGTTTCCGCACTCGTTGTGGGAGGACCTGCAAGACGCGGTCAAGCCGGAGTTCCGCGACAAGCGCAACATCTACGACAAGCACCTCACCACCGAGGCGCTCGACGAGTGCTGGCATCGGTTTCATCACTCGCTCAGCCCGTTGCACGAGGCCGGCAAGCTCGGCGCCGTGCTTCTGCAGTGGCCGCCGTGGTTCGGACCGAAGGGCGAGCACTGCGACCGCATCCTCGAGGCGGTCGCGATGTTGTCGCCCTATCGATGCCTGATCGAGTTTCGCAACGCGAAGTGGCTCGACGGCGAACAGTGCGAAACCACGCTCGGCTGGCTCGAAGCGAACGGGCTCACCTTCGTGTGTGTCGACGAGCCGCAGGGTTTCGCGTCGTCAATTCCACCGGTGGTTGCCTCGACCGCGTCGTTGGCGGTGATCCGCTTCCACGGACACAACGCCGAGAATTGGGAAGCCCGCGGCATCACTGCGGCCGAGCGATTCAAGTACCTCTACGACCACGCCGAGCTCGACGACTGGGCCAAGCGTCTGCGCGAGATCGAAGGCTCGGCCGACGAAGTGCACGTGTTGTGGAACAACTGCTGGCAGGACTTCGGCGTCACGAATGCCCAGCAAATGCGGGACCTGCTGTCGTGAACCAACGACAACGACGATTGAGCAGAGCGGCGCAGATGCTGGACCTGCTGTCACGATGAGGCGCCGGTAATGTCGAATCCCGTGCCGAACGACACCGAAGCCCGCCTGCGTCCCTTCGACGAGGTCGTGCACGTGATCGATGCCAGTCGCGGAATCCATATGTATACCTACGACTGGGGCGGCGATGGCCCCCCGTTGGTGCTCTCCCATGCGACCGGCCTCCACGCGCATGTATGGCTCCCGCTCGTGGCTTCGTTGCGCGCCTCGTTCCGCTGCATCGGCGTCGATCTCATGGCTCAGGGTGCGTCGTCGGCACCAACCGACGGAAACCTTCACTGGGAAGGGGTGGCGGCCGGTGTCGTGGCCGTCCTCGACCATCTCGGGCTTTCCGGCCGCGGTGAAGCGTTTGCCGTCGGCCATTCCCAGGGTGGGTATGCCGTGTTGGAGGCGGAGCTACGACGCCCCGGAACGTTCCGTTCGATCTTCGCCTATGAGCCCGTCGTCTTTCCTCCCCTGCCCGGTCTTTCACCGGGCGATGAGTGGCCGGACAATCCCATGGCCGTCCTCACCCGTCGCCGTCGCCGGACGTTTGTCAGTTCCGATGCCGCTGTCGCCAACTTCGCGTCGAAGCCACCTTTCGGGCGCTGCGACCGCACCGTGGTGGAATCGTATGTGCACTGGGGATTTCGCCAGACGGGCGTTGTCTCCGAATCCGGCCAACTAGAGATCGGGCTCATGTGTTCGCGCGAGACCGAAGCGGGGTTGTTTCAGGGTTCGGTCACCAATGTCTTCAGTCGCCTTCCGCAGCTCACCAGCCGAGTGATCTTCGGCCTCGGCGAAGAGCCGGGAACCTTCGCCGAAGTCGTTCCCCGAGCGCACGCCGAAACACCCGGTTCATTGCTGATGCGTTTCCCAGGTCGAACCCACTTCGGAATCCTCGAAGGCGTCGATGAGATGGCGGCGATCGTTGGCGACGCGCTGCTCGACAGGCCGGGGTCGTGACGACCACCCTGCTGGTCGCCGTGGTCGTGACGGCGATTGCGGTGCTTGCAGCGCAGTACCTGAAGACCCGCAAGCCCGAGCCCCCGACCCAGACCCCGTGGAACGTTCCCACCCAGTTGGACCGCAATGATTTCACCACCCCGGCACGCCCGTGGCTGGTGGTGGCGTTCACGTCGGCCACCTGCGACGCCTGCGCCAGCACGGCCGTCAAGTGCGAGATGCTGGCCAGCGATTTCGTAGGTGTACAGATCGTCGACTTTCAGGCCGACAGGGATTTACACAAGCGCTACAACATCGAGGCCGTCCCAACGGTGGTGATTGCCGACGCCGAGGGGGTGGTGCAGCGAAAGTTTGTCGGACCGCCGAACGCCACCGACCTTTGGGGCGCCATGGCCGAAGTCCGTGAACCCGGCTCGATCCCGCCCCCCGAAGCTCACGGTCCCGGCCTTGGTGTCCCGGCGTAGGATCAGGCTATGAGCGAAGCCGCCGCCCACGCCCCCGTCTCCATCGAGGACTTCCTCGACGCGGACTACGGATTTCGGGCGGAACTCGTCAACGGCGTCGTTTACCTCATGACCGGTGCTGCGCCCCGCCACAACAAGGTCACCGTCAACGCCATTCTTGCCCTCGGCGGCCCGGCCCGAGCGCTCGGCTGCGAGTTGTTCGCCAACGACATGGCGATGCAGATCAGCGAAAGGACGGTGTATTTCCCCGATGTTGCCGTCGCGTGCCACACCGCCGATGAGACTGCTCGGACCCGGACCAACCCCTGTCTGATCATCGAAGTCCTCTCGCCGTCGACCGCCTCGATCGATCAACGTGAGAAGCGAATCGCCTACGAGCAATTGGCGTCGATGCGCGACTACATGATCGTCGATCCCGACGATCTCACTGTCGAGCATCATCGCCGCGTGGTCGAAGACCGCTGGAGTCGGGCAACGGCGCAGATCGGGGACATCATCACCGACACCTGTCTCGGCACCATCACCGTCGCCGACCTTTTCGTCGGCCTCTAAGCGACCTCATCCAGCGCAGAACTCACACGTCATGCGCAAGGGTATGCTCCATGCATGACGACGCAACTGGCCATCAGGCTCTCCGACGAGCAGCTCGGCGAGATTGATCGACTCGTACCGGTCCTCCACGAGACAAGGTCGGCCCTAATCCGCAGAGCAATCGAGATGTACCTGTACCGACTGGCATGCGAACGTGATGCCGCCGTCTACGACGCGCTTCCGTTGTCCGATGATGAGCTGGCGGTAGCCAGCGATGCGCGGAACTGGGACGCGGCACCAAAGTGGTGAGAGGCGAAATCTGGTGGGCAAACACGCCCGGCGGCGATCGGCCAGTGCTCGTTCTTACTCGTGACCCTGTCGCTGATCGGATGAATGCCGTTGTCGTGGCGCTCTGCACTCGAACGATTCGGGGCCTGCAATCGGAGATCCGACTCGACGAGATCGACGGTATGCCGGAACCCTGCGTCGTGAGCTTCGACAACGTTCACACGCTTCGTCGCTCGCTCTTTCGGAGCCGCATAACGAAGCTTTCTCCCGCGCGGATGGAGGAGGCCTGCGAGGCCCTAGCCCGTTCCGTGGAATGCCAGTAGCCGCAACCCTCAGCGACCTGGAGCCACCAGCGGCCAGGGACGAAGGCGCTCGGCGGTGAGGCCCACGTCGAGGAGTAGCGCCTCGGTGTGGTGGCGGCTCAGGACCTGCAGACTGACCGGAAGACCGTCGATCTCCCCGGCCGGGATCGAGATGGCCGGGTTGCCGTAGAGGTTCGACGGAGCAGTGAGGCGACCGTTGTTCCACCCGCCCACTTCCTTCCCACCAAAGACCGTCGGCAGCGGACCT
>JAYSTV010000262.1:0-3448 GCA_043719425.1 Acidimicrobiia bacterium
ACGGCTTCGCGTTCGTCGGCCGGCCGCCAGTTCAGGGCTGCTTCGGCGGACCAAAGATCGAAGTCCGACTGTTCAGTTTCGATGTCCAGATCGCCGGGGAACATGTATTCGAGTATAGCAAACGCAACGTCGAACGGCAAGCGAAACGAACGGATTTCTCAACGAATGTTTTGATGAATACGATGGCATCATGACCCGTCCGATCCGCCTTGGCTACCAGATCAACGGGGTATCCGCGAGCGATCAATTCGGCACCGCCAAGCGGGCCGAACTGGGGGAGCGAGCATCTGGTGGAACAGCTCAGGCAGGTCCGCAGCGGAACTTCAGAGACAGCCCGAGAGGCCGAGATCAACGCCATGGTGCAAGCGGTGCGCGTCACCGGCGATCGAGCGAGTGCGCTGCAGGCGGTGTGCCAGTGGACTGGTGATCTCCCGCTGAACTCGCCCGGAGCGCAACCAACGAGCAGTACGTCTTTGACTATCCGAAGACGTCGGGTCGCTTCGAAACGCGAGCGCTGTCCGGCAAGGTGGTTCAGAAGATCGGTGACGTCGACTGGAAGGTCATCGGGCGCGACACCTCAGCGATCCCCGATTCGGGCGGGCTCGCTCAAGTGGCATCCGGGTTCGCTGGCACGATCCGCTGCAACAAAGCGCGAGTAGTGCAGGCAACGGTCGCGTACGATCGTTTCCCCGCCATGCGACGATCTCACGACATCTGCGCCCTCGGCCGCACGCGCGAAAGCACGAGATGAACGCCGAGCCGAAGGTCTCGGCGGGCAGGACCCATCTGGCGAAGATCTCGAACGCGGAGTTCATCGCCGTCACCGCGCTCATTACGGCGATGGGTGCGCTGTCGATCGACACGATTCTCCCGGCCTTTCCCGAGATTCGCGCCCACCTGGGTCTCGCGCCGGGGTCCACGAGGGTGTCGCTGCTCGTCACCGCCTACCTGCTCGGTATGGGCCTTGGGCAGATTCCGGCGGGAATCATCTCGGATCGGTTCGGTCGCAAGCACGCGTTGAGTTTCTTCGTGGCCATTTACATGGTCGGTGTTGTCGGGACGATGTTCGCGCCGTCGCTCCCGCTTGCCGTGCTGGCCCGGGTGGTGTGGGGGATCGGTGGATCGGGACCCCGGGTGGTGGCCGTCGCCATGGTGCGCGACTCGCACGAGGGTGTGCGCATGGCCCAGGTGCTCTCCTACGTCCAGTCGATCTTCGTGCTCGTTCCGGTCCTCGCACCATCGCTCGGTGCCTTGGCCCTGCATGTCGGCGGGTGGAGGGCCACGGTGGCGGTACCAGCCGCGGTTGCTGTTGTGCTCGTGGTGTGGATGCTGCGTATCCCCGAAACGCTTCCGGTGGAACGTCGTCGCCCGGCGAGCACGGCCGCTCTCCGTCACGCCCTCCGAACGATCGTGCAGCATCGTCCGACGGTTCTTTATGCCGTGGCCATGGCCTTCTTGTTCGGCTGCATTTCGTCGTACATCTCGTTGGCCGAGACGATCATCGACGATCTCTACGGCCGCAAAAGTCAGTTTCCGATCATCTTCGGCTTCATCGCCGCCAGCATGGGCGTGAGCACGCTCGTGAACGCCCGCCTGGTCGGCCGGTATGGATTGGTACGTATGCTGACGACTATTCCCGTATTGGCCGCGGCGATCGCCGTGGCGCTCGCCGCGATATGTGTACAGATGAATGGCCGGCCGCCGTTTTTGGTGTTTGCCATCGGGATGGCCCTGTTGCTCTCCGCCCAGACCTTGATCACGCCGAATGTGAATACCCGTTCACTTGGTCCCCATGGTGCGTTGGCCGGTCTCGCCGCCGGTATCACGGGAATGGTCGCGACCATCGGGGGAGCGGTGCTCGGCACCATCGTCTCGCAGCTCCACGATGGCTCCACCCGGACCATCACGTTCGCCATCGCCGGCTTCCTCGCCACGACCGCGGTGTTGGTCCGAGCAGCTGGCCGACGCGAAGGTGATGAAATCTCCTAACAAAGTTCAAGGTTTCTTGGGTTCCTACAGCCGCCATCCGACCTAGTCGATAGGCCGGTGTGCCCAATTCGGCTTTCCGCCTCTCGCGCTCGAAAATTCACCGACGCCTGTCGCTGCTGGCCGCCGCGCTGTTCACAGTGTCCGGCGTCGTCGTACCGGCGAACCAAGCATCCGCCGCGCCCACGCTCGCCGTGGTCGCCAGCGGTCCCGGTTCGATCCTTCAGGGGGGCGCGGTCTCCTACACGTTGCGGGCCTGTAACCCGAGCGGCCCCGACACCTACAACATGTCCTTCCGAGCGGTGCTGCCCGCCGGCCTGACCTACGCCAGCACCACCGGCACGACCGTGGCCCCGCGCTCGTTCGCCAATGCACCGAGCGCCGGACTCACGACGGTGGTGTGGGACAACGTCGCCGATCTCCAGACGAACGTGTGTCAGTCGATTGGGTTCAACGCCTCCGTGAACTCGACGATCCATCCCGTGGGCAGCGTGATCACGATCAACGCCAACGGCTACGCCAACACCGATGCTCGCAAGCTGGTGAAGTTCACCAACGGTGTCGTCGATCCGACCACTGCTCCCGGCGCAGGCACGGCGGCCCCGGTGAACACGACCGTCATTCCGTATCGCCTCACCAAAGCCGGCGGTGGCGAGCTGATGCGTGGCGTCCACAGCCAACCGACCTCATTCACGCTCACCCTCACGAACAACCAGACATCTCCGACGGGGACCTTCGTCGTCGATGACTTCCTCCCCGCTGGTCTCGAGTTCCTCGGCTGCACCACAACCGACAACACCACTGGCACGAATATCGAATACATCGGCGCGCCGCGTCTGAACCCGGCAGCGTGCGTGTACAGCGGTGCGCTCGGAGCGCCGACGGTGTCGGTGACGACTCTCGACGGCGCCACGATTGTTACGCGCGCTGATGGAACGTCGGCGACTCCTCCGATCGGCACCACCTGGGTTCGCTGGACGTTCCCGTCGGGCGATCAGCTACCGGCCAGCGGGGTGCAGATGATCACGTATCGCGCCGCAATCCCGTTGCGACAGAACCGTCCGTTCCCCACCACACCGACGCCGCCGACTCCTGCGAGCGGACAGCAGGGCGCCAACCTCGACAACAACACCGGACCGTTCACCGAAGAGTCCGAAGTCAATCCGTCGACCGATGCCGACGGAGCGGAACAGATCGGCGCGAACACCGCGAAGTCGGGAGCAACGTATACGGGTCCCCGCGTGTCGGGTGCGCCGACGGTCTACGGCGACGGTGCGTCGGTGAGCTTCCAAGCCGAGGATCTGGCGATGAGCAAGACGTCGAGCGGCTCCGTGGTGCACAGCCAGAACCTCATCAACACACTCACCGTGAAGACGAGTGAGTACCGACGCGTGACGAATGTGACGATCGCCGACAAGCTGCCCAACGGCACGTGTCCGCAGGGCATGGCGGCGCCGATCGA
>JAYSTV010000263.1:0-8377 GCA_043719425.1 Acidimicrobiia bacterium
GTGATGGCCGTCGAGATGGTGAAGTCCAACGAGTGGGAGCGGCTGGCCTGACGCGGACGTCCACGGCGGGCTAAGCGTTCAATGTCGCTGTCGGAAAACGTGCTGGTACGGCCGTCGGCGCTCAGGGAACGGTCGAGCAACCCGCGGCTCACGTAGGCATAAATCGTTTCCGGTTTCACGCCGAGACGTTGGGCCGCCTGCAACGTGGTGAGCCGTGCCATTCCGGCAGTCTAGGTTGACCGAAATCAATGTCGACGATAATCAACGTTGACGAAGCGCGACTCGAAGCGCACCATCGACGACATGACCATGCCCACCGTCGATTCCCTCACCACACACCCGGCCGTGGTGGCCGCGCCCGACGAAACGTTGGAGGTCGCCATTCAACGAATGCACGACCACCGTGTCGGCTCGGTGGTCGTGATGGATGGCCGCGCCGTCGTTGGCATCGTGACCGAACGCGACGTGCTGCGCTCACTCGCTGCTGGGCATGGCGCAAGCGTGATGTTGACGTCGGTCATGAGCAGCCCGGTCGACACGGTGGCTGCCGAGTCCGATGCGGCGAACGCACTGAGCACCATGCGCGAGCGCGGCTACCGGCATGCGCCCGTTCTGCGAGGCGACGAACTCATTGGCGTGGTTTCGCTGCGCGATCTCATGCGCGTGGCCAACATCAGCGATCCAACCGTGGTGGCCGATGTGCCCCGCGGACTGAAAGGGGTCGTGGTCTCCGAAACCGAAGTGGGCGACGTGCGTGGGCGCGAGGGTTTTTACCATTACCGCCAATACTCGGCCACGGATCTCGCCCAGCAGCGTCCGCTGGAAGACGTGTGGCGGCTCCTTATCGACGGTGCCTTGCCGATATCCGTGGCCGAGCGGCGGGCCTTCACCGACGAAGTGAACGCCATGCGGACACTGCCCGCTCCGTTGCGAGAGGTGCTCCCGATCCTCGCCGACACGACCGGGCCACTCGATGGTCTGCGCACTGCGCTCTCGCTCGTGGGGGCGGCTGACCGCATGCGTCCGGTCCTCGACCTGACCCACGCCGAGCGTCGCGCCAACGTATTGCGTCTCTGTGCCGTGACTCCGGTGATCCTCTGTGCGCTGCATCGCATTGCGTCGGGCAACGAGCCCGTTGAGCCGAAGCCCGAACTCACCTATGCCGAGAACTACCTCTGGATGATGACCGGCGCCATGGCCGAACCCAAACACGTGCGGGCGATCGAGCAGTATCTAATTTCGACCATCGACCATGGCTTCAACGCCTCGACATTCACCGCGCGCGTGATTGCGTCGACCGGTGCGGACTGCGCCGCCGCGGTGGTGGGTGGGGTTGGTTCGCTGTCGGGTCCGTTGCATGGTGGCGCGCCAAGCCGAGCCCTTGAGCTGCTCGACGAAATCGGCTCACCCGATCGTATCGAAGCGGTCGTTCGTCCAAAGATCGAACGCGGCGATCGCATCATGGGCTTCGGCCACCCCGTGTATCGAACTGACGATCCGCGTTCGCTGATGTTGCGCGACATCGCCGTCGGACTCGGCGGCCCGCTCGCCGAACTTGGGGTGCAGGTAGAGCGACGGATCGTGGAGCTCCTCGCCGAACTGAAGCCGGGCCGGGAGCTCTACACGAACGTCGAGTTCTTCGCCGGTGTCGTGATGGCCACGTGTGGACTGCCGGCCTCGATGTTCACGCCGACCTTCGCGTCGAGCCGAGTGATTGGGTGGAGTGCCAACATTCTCGAACAGGCCGCCGACTCGAAGATCATCCGCCCGAGTGCCCGCTACATCGGACCGCCGCCGCCCGTTGCCGTGCCAGTGATTGGATGATCCAGCGGCGCGAATCCGAGGAAAGGCCGGGAGGTTCCGGCGGCCAGCAGTCGGAGCGAAGCGGAGAGGCGCAGCGCCAGAAGACTCAGCGGTGCTGGGTGGCGCCGTCGAGGGTGCGGAGCGGGCCGTAGAGATCGGGGCGACGATCGCGAAACAGCCCCCACGACGCGCGTAGCGATGCGTTGGCTTCCCGATCGATCGTGGCCGTGATGACGGCCTCCGATCCACGTCCGGCGTCGGCAATGACCGCACCGGTGATGTCGGTGATGAACGACGTGCCGTAGAACGTGATCTCGCGGTGGTCGCCGAGCTCACGGCCCACGCGGTTGGCGGCCACGACGGGCACGAGGTTGGCGCCCGCATGTCCGCACATCACCCGCCGCCAATGGCCCGACGAATCCCACGACGGGTCCGGTGGCTCCGACCCAATTGCCGTTGGATACAGCAACACCTCGGCCCCCATCAGCGCCATGGCCCGCGCACACTCGGGGAACCATTGGTCCCAGCAGATTCCCACTCCGACGCGACCGAAGGCGGTGTCCCACACCCGAAAGCCGGTATCGCCGGGGGAAAAGTAGTACTTCTCGGTATATCCCGGCCCGTCGGGGATGTGGCTCTTGCGATACGTGCCCATCAGCGAACCGTTGGCGTTGACCATCACGACGGTATTGAACCGGGCCGCGCCGGCGAGTTCGTAGATCGACAGCGGCAGGACAACGCCAAGCTCGACCGCAAGTGCCGCGAAGTGGCCGATCGTCGGGTGTCCTTCGATCGGCCGTGCTCGTTGCAGATCGGCGGGCTTTTGATCGATGCAGAAGTACGGACCTTCAAAGAGCTCGGGGATGAGGATGACGTTGGCGCCCTGCGCGGCGGCGGTGCGCACGAGCCGTTCCGCGGTGGCCACGTTGTCGTCGACCGACGCCGTCATCGACATCTGCAGGGCGGCGACCGTCATCAGGTTCGGCTTGCTCATTGGACGAACTCTTTCACCTTGCGTGGCCGCGGTGGCACTGTGGTCCTTCATGTGTGAGCAACGCCGTGCCTGAGGGCGACACGATCTTTCGGACGGCGGCCTCGTTGCGGACGTGGCTGGCCGGCCGAGTTGTCACCGGGGTCACGGCGCGCGATTCGCGTCTTCGGATCGAGAGACTCCTCGGACGAACCATCGATGGGGTCGAAGCCGTCGGCAAGAACCTGCTCATCACCTTCACCGCGGCGGAGCTGGAGACCGACGAACTCATCCTTCACACCCACATGAAGATGACGGGTTCGTGGCATGTCTACCCGGCGGGAGTGCCCTGGCAGAGGCCGACGAACCAGGCTCGCGTGGTCCTCGAAGCCGGAGAACGGCTGGCGGTGTGCTTCAACGCTCCGGTGGTCGAACTGGCGAACGCCTCGGTGACCGCCCGACGCTCATCGCTCGCCGGTCTTGGCCCCGATGTGTTGGCCGACCCGCCCGACCTCGATGGCATCGTTGCTCGGGCACTGCGCACCTCCGACACGCTCGCCCTCGGCGAATTGCTCCTCGACCAGCGCGTCGTCGCTGGGATCGGCAACATCTACCGATGTGAGGCATTGCACCTCTGTCGTCTCCATCCGTGGACGCCTCGCGCTGCGGTGGGGGTCGATGAACTCGCCGCTCTCGTCCGCCAAGCGGCGAAGCTCATGCGCGCCAATCTCGGCGAGGCCAGCCGTGACTTCGGCTCGGGCGCGAACCGCCCCTGGGTGTATCGACGAACAGCTCTGGCGTGTCGGACGTGCGCCACGCCGATCGAGTCTCGCGGCCAAGGCCTGCAAAACCGCCGGGCCTACTGGTGCCCGGTCTGTCAACCGGCTCCCTAACCGTCCAAGTGTGGACTGTGCGCCCGAGTGTGGACGATAAGGCGTGCGGCGCACAGTCCACAGACTGCCGCACAGTCCACAGTCCACAGTCCACAGTCCACAGTTGGCGGCGGGCGGCGGGCGGCGGGCGGGCGAGGGGAGGGCGGGTTGGCGGCGGTAGGTTGGGTCTGTGATTGAACAGCCGCTTGACCTGGCTCCCGGTTCTGCCGAGTTGCGTTTTACTCCCGAACTACTCGATGAGATCGAGACGGAGCTGGCCGAGGTCGAACTGGCCATCGGGCGGCTGCAGCTCGACCGGGTCGTCGCCTAGCTCCGTGAGCTCCCCTGGCTCCGGTCCGTCGGCGGTCTCCGGTTCGTGGCCTACGACGGGCGCCGGCACGCCCCGGCCGGCGGCCCACTGCACCCCGTCGAGAAAGGCCGACGCCTCGTCTTGGCGCTCGTACCGAGCCTCCAACGCCTTGAATGCCGGCCCGTGATCGGCCTGCACCAGGTGGGCGAGCTCGTGCACGATCACCGCGTCGACGACCCACTCCGGCATCGCGACCATGCGGTCCGAGAGGCGAATTGTGGCATCGGCCACGGAGCAGCTTCCCCACCTGGTGTGCTGGTTCGAGACCCAACGGATCGACGTTGGCGTGGGGAGGTCGTAGCGCTGGGCGAGGCGGGCGGCACGGGCAGCCAGGTCGGTGGATGTTTGCGCCTTCTTGCGGGCGAAGCGGGCCTGCATTCGGTCGGCGAACTCCGACGCCTCGCGCTCCGACATCCATGACGGGACACTGAGTTCAATCTCGCCGTCGACCAGCCGAGCGCTCACCGTCCGTTTCCGCTTCCGCGAACGCACGACGCGCACCGGTAACGGATCGCTCACCTGTGCCGGAGCGCTAGGGCGACGGCGCGTGGGGCGGGCCGTCACAGCGCGGTCCCTCGGATGGCCGGACCTCGTCCCCGCAGATCGACGCGGCTGCCGCCCCTGACCTCGCCGCCGACCAGGAAGAACCAGCGTCCACCGAGGTTGACGACCGGCCGCGGTTCCACGTGATGTAGCCGCTCCAACGTGCGAATGACTCCTCCATGGCTGACGGCGATCACGGCGGCCGAGTTGGCGACCGCTTGCTCGCATGCGTCGCGCAACGCAGTGGCAATGCGGTGGCGAAAGACCGTCTCGTCCTCGCCCCCCGGGAGCTGCGAGAGGTGGCCATCGCGCCAGCGGGTCAGCATTCCCGGCCAACGCTGCTCGATCTCCTCGGTTGTTCGTCCGGACCATTCCCCGACGCCGCGTTCGCGGAAGCCTTCGTCGATCCGAAACAGTGGGGCACCGAGGGCGGCGGCGATTGGTTTGGCTGTCTGCTGGGCCCGCACGAGGTCCGACGCCACGATCTCGACCGGTAGCGATCTCGGCCAGGTGGCCAACTCGGCCGCCGCCGACTCGGCCTGGGCGACGCCTTCCGGGGCGAGGTCGATGTCGGCCCACCCCTGCCAGCGCTGCTCGGCGTTCCAGACCGAAAGTCCGTGGCGGAGAACGAGGACACCTGGTGTTCGAAATCCAGCCCGAGCCGACGAGCGGGCCACTCGCGGTTCCCCCGCCTTCTTGCGCGGTGGACGCCCGGACATGCCCACGAGTGAAGCACGCAGACAGCCGCGGCGTCGCGCCTACGGTTGGCTCGTGGCTCACCTGCGTCTGTTCGCCCAAGCCCGCGAGGCGGCCGGAACCCGAGAGTGGGAGGCCTCGGCCGAGACCGTGGGGGAGCTACTCGACGCCGCCGGGCTTGCGCTCGGCCCCGACTTCCAACGGGTCCTCACCATCTGTCGCATCTGGGTCGACGGTGAACCAGCCGACCGCAACACGGCCGTCGTCGCCGGCAGCGAAGTGGCCGTTCTCCCCCCGGTCTCCGGCGGCTAGGCCGTTCCTGGCGCGGCCCGTGGGTCTGTGGACTCGCTTGGTGACGGGTCCGAGGGGGAAATCGTGGCACCGAGTACCCTGGGGGCGTGGCCAACCGTCATCTCAACCGAGTCCTTTCGCCGGGCTATCTCGACGGGCTCGTCGAGTGGACCGACGATGAGTTGCGCTCTCGCCGGGCCGAGTGCCACCAGCTCGAAGAGGCGGCCTCGTATCTGCGTCGACTCACTCAGGTTCGCCTCGACATCATCGGCGCCGAACTCGACAGCCGCCGTCGGGGCATGGCCAGCACCGGCACCGTCGTCGAACGGCTCACGAAGGTGCTTGCCGGGGTTAGCGAGCACACCGCAGTAGGCGTTCGGGGTCGGCTCATGAGCGACAATCCCCGCGACGACCAAGAATCGTGGGCGGCGGGTCGAGTGGATGCGGCCGCCGGTGGCGTTGGTATGGAAGACGTCGAGGCCCTCGACGACGGCGCTCTCGGCTCGCTTACCGATTCCCTCGTGACGTTGGAACACGACGTAAGTGCTGAACGCAAGCGCCTCCACGAGGTATACGACGCGATTCAGGCCGAACTCGTGCAGCGTTACCGGACGGGACGTTCCACCGTCGACCGTCTCCTCAGCTAGCCGAACGCATGGCGTTGGGAAAGCCTCCGGTCGACGACGAACCCGTCGTGACCGACCCGCTCCGGGCGGGCGCCGCGGGTTTGGGTGACTTCATTCGCGAGCAGCGACGAGTGGCCCGTCTGTCACTGCGCAAGTTGTCGGATATGGCCGACATCTCCAACCCGTATCTGAGCCAGATCGAACGGGGTCTGCGCAAACCGTCGGCAGAAATCCTCCAGCAGCTGGCCAAGGCGCTGCGCATCTCGGCTGAGACGCTCTACGTGCAGGCCGGCATCCTCGACGAACGGCCCGAGGGACCGACCGATTTGGCCGCCGTCATCCTCGCCGAACCGACCCTGAGCGAGGCCCAGAAGCGGGCCATGCTCCAGATCCTGCGATCGTTCCAGGCCGAGAACCGCGCCCCGGCCGACGACTCGACCCCCACCTGAAGTTCCCGGGAACACCCGAGCCCCCGCGACGTTGCTCCGGCGTTTTGGCGCTGCGCTGCTCCGCTTCGCTTCACTGCTCGCAACACCGGCTTCGGGAACACCCGGCCGCCCGGGGATGTTGCATCTCGAGTCGGGCTACGGTTCGACTCCCACCATGCGTGTCGTTGTCCTCTCTTTCCATACGTCACCTCTGACGCAACCCGGCACCGGCGACGGTGGCGGCATGAACGTCTACGTCCGCGAACTCTCCACGGCACTCGCTCGGGCCGGCGTCGAGTGCGACGTAATGACCCGGGCCAGTTCTCCGGCCGATGCTCGGGTGGTCTTCGTCGAGCCCGGGTTCCGGGTGCATCACATCGTTGCTGGGCCGGTGGCTCCGGTGGCGAAGGAAGACCTCCGCCCGCTCGTGCCGGTGTTCGCCGACGCCGTGCGCAGTCGGATGGACGAAGACGGCATCGTCGCGGGTCTCCTCCACGCCAACTATTGGCTGTCGGCCGAAGCCGGTCACACGCTCAAACACATCCTCGATGTGCCGCTCGCCATCACCTTTCACACGCTCGCCCGGGTGAAGTCGGAATCAAGCGATATCGAGCCGGAGGAACGAGCCCTCTCGGAGGAGGCCGCTATTGGCTGCTGCGACGTGATTCTGGCCAACACCACGGTCGAAGCCGAGCAGCTCATTCGGCTCTACGGGGCCGATCCCTATCGCATCGAAGAAGTGCCGCTCGGCGTGGATCACGCCTTCTTCTCGCCGGGTAGTCAGGCCGGGGCGCGCGCCGCGTTGAAGCTCGACGATCGTCCGCTGCTGCTCTTCGTCGGTCGGCTCCAATCGCTGAAGGGCGCCGATCTCGCCATTGAGGCGCTCGCCTCGTCACGTCACCGCAATGCCCGGCTGCTCCTTTGTGGTGGGCCGAGCGGGGCCAACGGGCAGGTCTACGTCGACGAACTGAAGGCGCTCGCTCGCCGCATTGGGGTGGCCGATCGGTTGGTGTGGGTCGATCCCAAACCGCATCACCTGCTGAGCACGTACTACCGCGCCGCCGACGCCGTTCTCGTGCCGAGTCGCTCCGAGTCCTTTGGCCTGGTTGCGCTCGAAGCAAGTGCGTGTGGCGTGCCGGTGATCGCCGCCGACGTTGGTGGCCTCGCCACCATTATCGATCACGGTCGGACCGGGTTCCTGGTCGACGGCCGCGATCCGTCGTCGTGGGCCATGCGCATCGACGCAGTGCTCGACGACCCCGCGCTCGCCAGCGCCCTCGGTGCCGCCGCGGCGGCCAGGTCGCATCGCTATGCGTGGAGCACCACCGCCGCGCGTTTGCGTCGGCTCTACAACGACCTCGCCGCACGCGCCCTCGTGCAGTGCGGGTGAACGCAGAACACGACGCCTCGGTTGCGCTCGTTGAGCGCTGGACGGCGTCACTCGCCCTTGATCACCCGGTAGTCACGAGCGTCGAACGAGATCCCGACGTCGACCGCTGGTACGTGCGCGCCCGCGGCGAGGCCAAGTTGGTAACAACGGTGTGGTTTACGGTGCGCGAACGCACGCTCCACTTCGAGTCGTACTTCCTCCCAACGCCCGAGGAGAACGCCGCGGCGTTCTACGAGTATCTGCTGCGGACCAACGCCCGGCTCTACAGCATGCGGTTCTCGATCGGCGGAGAAGATGCCACGTACCTCACCGGCCTGGTGCCGTTGGCGGGAGTCCTGGCGGGGGGCGACGCCGAGCTCGACCGGATCCTCGGATCGGTCTATGCGGC
>JAYSTV010000264.1:0-20983 GCA_043719425.1 Acidimicrobiia bacterium
CGTCGGCGTGAAGGTCACGGGCGTAGCCTTGTCACCGGTCGTGATTGTCTGTGTGCTTACGACCGATGAACGCCAGGTGCCTTCGACAATGCGCTGACCGTCACTGGTCACCCGAGGTAGTGACTTCCACTCCCACCGGACGAGCTTGGCCTCGGCCGCCTGGCCACTCACGAGGCGGCCGTTCTGATCGGCCGCAACCACCTCGGCCGTGAACGCTTTGCCAACCTGGGGAAAGGACCCGGTGCGACGAACCCCGAAGGAGAACTCGCCGGGGAGCACGAGGGTGGTCGCACGAGCGGCAAACGCCTGACGGCTCACGTCGGACACTTCTGCTTCGAACGTGACGTCAAGCGCACGATGACGGCGACTCTCCGTCGGCAGCGAACCCGTGGCGCCGACCACGCCCGAGGTATCGGTCCGCTCGGTCAGGTTGGCGTCGGTCAACTCACTCGGCGCGTCGGGTTCACAGGGATTCGACACGTCGTAGAAGCACACGTAGTCCCACGAGAACGTCTCCGGCTCGAGACCCTTCACCTTGACTGGCGGAGCAAACGACGAGGTGTACACGTTCACGTTCCAGGAGACCGGTCCGTCGGCCACCGGCGCACCGAAGAGGTAGTTCGCAGTCGCCTTGGCACTGAGCTTGTCGCCCCGGATCGCCTTCTCCCGGGCGGCCATATCCACGACAAAATCCGGTCGACGAAACGACGTAACCAGGAACGATCCGTAGGCACCGGGAACGTTGATCGAGTAGCTGCCCTGGGAACCTCCTGACGGCACCGTGAATACCGTGTCGAACGAACCCGACGACGACAGCTTCACCATGCGCCGCAGCACTCGCACGCCACGCGGGTCGATGACGGTGAGGGGCAGGTCGGTGACCGCCTTGGGCGGGGCCGCCAGTTTTTCGAGCTCACGCACTCGAACAACGCCCTTCAGATGGACCTTCTCGCCAAGGCGATAGACACCGCGATCAACAAACACGTTCGAGGTGATCGTGGCACCCTTCGGCAGCTTGGCGTCGAGCGCGATCCGCTCCGTTCGATCCGCCTTCTCGGCGGCGGTGGCCGACGATTCGTCGAACTCGTAGGAGTACTCGTCACCCCAGGTGCGCCACTTCGTCTGCGCGTACGCCACGTCGGCGACACCGTCGGACTTCCCTTCAACGACGGCCACGACGTCACACGACGAACATCCAAGATCGGGGGCTGGATCGCCCGTGGCCACGCCGTCGGCGTTGGTCGTTCCCTTCCAATACGACGACTTCCCGTCGGCGTACAGCAACACCGTTGCGCCCTTGACCGGCTTGCCCGTGGCGATCGACGTAACCGCCACGAGCACGTTGCTGCGCGAGGCCTTCAACGTGATGCCTAGGTCGGTCCGCTGCACAATGGCCGCCTGCCAACCGACGGGGCCGCCGAAGTTCCGTTCACTACGCGTTCCTATGCGCACATACGGTGATCCGGTGGCGTTGTAGCGAGAGCCGGGCACGATCGCACCGGGCCGCACGGCCACGAGAAACACCCCTCGATCCGTTGCCGGGGACTTCTTGGCGTCGGACCCCGCGGCGGCCAGCGCGACCGATTGAGAACCGGTGGCGTCCACCTCCCGATTGACGGCAACAGTGGTGACTCCGCGTTCCGAAAGTCGAAACGCAGGTGCCTTAGGCGCACCGCTGAACGAGCGCACAGTGGCGACCAGCTGATCGCGGGTGATCGGGCGGGCGATCACGTCGAGTGACGTGACGTTACGAACCTTGGCGCGCAGCGCCTTGGTCGACGGCTCCACCACCAGTTCTCCGCTCGGCAAACCGGTGAGCGCTGAGCGTGGCCCGAACGAGACGACCCGCACCGAGTCATACCCGAGCGTCGCTCCGTCCTCGGTCGCAAGACCTCCGTCGACCATGATTTCGTACGTCGACTGCGGGGCGAACTTGGCCCAATTCAATGACAGCACGTCGTCGGGAGTCACCTCCGCCGACTCATCGGAGGCGACGAAGGAACTCTCCACCCCGGTATCGCGGTTCTTCACGCGCACGTGCGCCGCCAGTTCCCGCCCATCGACGGCTGCCCCAACAATCACGAGCGCCTGACCGTTCTCCGGATCACAGCCAACTCGACAGCCGCGAGTGACAACGAGCCCGGTGCGCGGTGTCGCCGCGGCCCTCACGGTTCGTGGCCGCGAAGGCAGCGGGCCGGCCGAACCCGTGATCGTGTCGCCGAATCGGACGACCAGACGGGCATCGTTGGGCATCCGGCCGTCGAGGCGCAGCACGGTGCACATGGGTGAATCCGACACCTTCGGGTCACACACCTCATCGTTCACGAACGAGACCGGGGCAACGACGGGAGCACGACTTCCCAGAGCCGCCAGAACGATGTCGAGCGCCACCGGGCTTGCGCTGTTCCGAGCGCGCATCGCTCCGACGTCTTCGGTGGTGGGCTTGTACCGCGGCACCGACACGGCCACCGGCTGGAAGGTCGCCGTGGTTGCGGCGGCCACGACCTGCCCCGGGACGTTCTGGGTGCACCGAATCCGCAGTAGCGATGAGGTCGAGGAGACCACCGTGTCGGCATCGGGGTAGGGGCCGGCATCGACGGTGCATGACGGCCGGGCCGTCTCGAACGACGTGACGACCGGCGCCACGAGAGACGAACCGTCGAGGGCCTTGATCCCCGACACCGTGGCGGTGTATGCGGTAGCGAGCGGCACGTCGCCCGACGGCTCAAAGATCAACGTTCTCGTCGATGCCCATCGAAACGATCCAGCCATGGGTGGCACGATCGTGATGAACGGGCTCGGGTCGAGCTGTTCGTCGACGCTCCCCAACGCCCCCACCGGACGATCGAAGAGCCAGCGCAAAACCGGGCGATCGCCCTCCCGGAGTCGCCCCTTCGGCGTGGACAAAACGATGCGGAGGTCCTTGTCGGAGGCAGGAGCCGTGAGGCTTCCATACGAACCCCGCGCCGCAGGGCTCGCCGACGCGCCGACCGCCCGGTCCGAGCCCACCAGGGTCGCGCCGAAGCCGGTCGCCGTGGCCAGAACCACCGTCCCCCATCGTGTCCGTCGGGTGGGTCGAATCAAGCTCGTCATCGGGTCATCCTCTCGTAACAGGGCGGCGAAGGTGGGTTTTCGCCACGGGAATGACCATTCGGACGCCCATCGGCGCCCACCTGGTTCCCGCCACGAACCAATTCATCGACACATGACGAGATAGTCCAAAGTTTCTTGGTTCGATGTCTCAGGTTCGCGCCGACGCCGGCCGATGATCACGCCCGTGCCCCGACGAATGACTGAGCGCGTGCTCCGAGCTCGCCTCTTCACGCGTTTGCGCAGCCGAAGAAGCCTGACGATGAGTTTCGGTGCCGTCCTCGTCATCGGCGGAATCGCCAACGGAATCGTTTTTGAGATGCCGGCCTCCGCCCGTGCGCTGGACAAGATGCTCGCCGCCGAGGTCGAGACGGCGAGCCAGCAGCTCGACGCCTTCACCAGCGGAGCCTCGATTGCGCTGCGAGCAACCGCCCGCCAGGCCGACCTGACCGAAGCGATCCGTGACACCCGCACGGCCCCCAGCGTCCGCTCGCTCGGCATGGCGAAGCGGGTCCGCGAGAACCTCATCTACATGCAGGGCGTCGCCCCGCTCCGTCTACAGACCGTCACCCTTTACGATCTCGACGGCACCCCGGTGGTGAGCACCGATCGGTCCGTGGATCAGTGGGCTCAGTGGTCGCAGCGGGCGTCGACGCCCACGAAAGCCACGAAAGCCACGAAAGCACTGCCCGGCTACCTGATCGATGCTCGCTGGGGATCGCCGGGCTTCGTGACTATCTCGACGCCGCGTCGGGCCAGCAATGGTGAATGGGTGCTGGCGGTCGCCACTCCCGTCGTCGATACGGCGGGCCGCAAGGTCGGCATCCTCGAAGCCGAGGCTGGCCTCGAAGGTCTGCGTCGGAGCTTTGGCGGTCGCATCTACCCAACCCTGCTGATCAACGAAGAGCGAGCCGCGGTCGACGTGGACAGTCGTGCCCGCCTCGCCAGCACGACCACCGTCGGACCATCCAATGTCGGGCCCGACGCGGCCGCCGGGACCTTTGCCCACACATTCGCCCCCGGCGGAGTGGCGGGGGCCAAGTCGGTTGACGGAAAACGTCTCTCGTGGCGTCGTTTGGCGAACGAAGGGAACGAGAACCGCTGGGTCCTGGCCGTGAGCGATGTGAAGGCGCAACGCCCGATCGACGGCCTCGGACCCTCGACCTTCGGGCCGTTGATCACCGGGCTGGTCATGCTGTTGATCGCCGCCCTCGGGGCCCGCAGCGAACGCGGCCGACTCGAGCAGGCCATGACCGACGAGCTGACCGGCCTGCCCAGCCGGCGTCTCCTCAAAGACCGACTCGAGCAAGCGGTGCTCAACGCCAAGCGGGACGGACCGAAGGCCGAAGTCGGCTTACTCGTCCTCGACCTTGACCGCTTCAAAGAGGTCAACGACACGCTCGGCCACTCCCTTGGTGATCGTCTGCTCGCCGAGGTCGCCCAGCGACTTCGCGCCACCCTGCGCGAGAACGACACGATCGCCCGACTCGGTGGCGACGAGTTCGCCGTCGTTGTCTCCCACGACGATCCGAGTGGCGACGTGCAGGTCGCGGAGAAGTTGCTGCGGGCCTTCGCCCAGCCCGTTGCCCTCGATGGACTTCTGCTGACCGTCGGGGCAAGTATCGGCATCTCGCGTTTTCCGGCCGACGGCGATGATCCCGAACGCCTGCTCCGTTGCGCCGACGTGGCGATGTACCACTCGAAGCGCAACCGCCTCCCGTGGGTCCGCTACGCCATCGAAAGCGATCCGAGCGACCCCGCCCGCCTGGAGCTGCTCTCGGACCTCCGTGCGGCGATCGGCACGTCGCAACTCGAACTCCACTATCAACCGAAGGTCAACCTGGCGACCGACGAGGTGATGGGCGTGGAGGCCCTCCTGCGGTGGACTCACCCCGAGAAGGGCCCGATCCCGCCCGACACCTTCATCAGCATTGCCGAGCAGACCGGGGTGATGGCCCCGTTGACCGACGATGTGCTGCGCAAAGCCGCCCACCAGCTCAAAGTGTGGATGCGCGACGGACGGGATATATCCGTCGCCGTGAACATCTCGGCGGCGAACCTGACCGAGGGAGAGTTCGTCGAACGCGTGCGCCGGATCGTCGCCGAAGAAGATGTGCCCGCCGAGTTCATCGTGCTGGAGCTCACCGAAAGCGCGGTCATGAGCGATCATCGCCGCGGTCTCGAAGTGCTCAACGAGCTGTCCGCCATCGGCTTCCGTCTGTCCATCGACGATTTCGGCACCGGCTACTCGTCGTTGTCCTATCTGCAGCGCCTGCCCGTCGACGAGCTCAAGATCGACCGATCCTTCGTCAAGACCCTCACCGACGATCAGGTGAACCGGTCGATCGTGCGGTCGACGGTCGACCTTGGTCACAACCTCGGCCTCTCGGTCGTGGCCGAAGGAGTCGAGGACGAAGCCACGCTTCGGGCACTGGCCGAGCTTGGCTGCGACGTCGCCCAGGGGTACTACCTCTCCCGTCCGCTTCCGGTGGCGGCGTTGGAGGCCTGGCTCGAAGCCCGCAAGGCGGCCACCACGGTGCGCTCAGACGGTGCCGCGACCCTGCACCTGCCGTAAGGCGGCCAAGGCTCGCCGCTACGGGCGACGGGCGGACGAAAGGACCCGGATGAGTTCCGCCACGACCGAACGGGTCGGCCGGTCATCGACATCGACCACCACAGTCGCGACCTCGGCATAGACCGGACCCCGTTCTCCGATCAGGCGGGCGATGACACCCGCGGGGTCTCCGGCCAGCACGGGACGCCCCGCCCCGGTTCCGACCCTCGTGGTCAGCGTGGTCAACGAGGCCCGCAGCCAAACGACGTCGGACCAGGACCGCAACAGCGCCCGATTGTGCTCGGCCAGAACCGTCCCCCCGCCGAGGGACAGGATGGCGGGAGATTCGAGCCGAAGGCAGTCGGACAGCACCTCGGTTTCCTTGGCCCGGAACCACGCCTCTCCGTGGGTCGCGAAGATGTCGGGAATCGACATCGCGGCCATCTGGACAATCTCCGCGTCGGTGTCGATCATCGACCACCCGAGCCGCCTCGCGAGGGCGTGTCCCACCGTGGTCTTGCCCGAGCCCATCATGCCAACGAGGGCGATATGGCGAGTGAGCGAGGCAGGCGGTCGCCGCCGATTCGGTGATCGCAACGAGGTGGTCCGTCAGCGGTCCGACGACGCCAAGGATTCGACGTAGGTCCGGTGATTGCGAACGAACTCGTTGACCGTGTCGCCACCGAACTTCCGCTGAGCCTCGTTGGCGAGCACCAAGGCCACCATTGTCTCCGCGACCACGCCCATGGCGGGAACGGCCGTGACGTCGGTGCGTTCTTTGAAGCTCACGGTCGCCTCTTTTGTGGCCGTATCGACGGTGGCCAGTGTTGGCTTGTTCAGGGTGGCGAGTGGCTTCATGGCAGCCCGACAGACGAGTAACTCGCCCGTGGTCATGCCGCCCTCGGTCCCACCGGCGAGAGTCGATTCGCGTCGATAGGCCGACGCCGCGGCGTCCCACACAATCGGGTCATGGGCGGCACTCCCCCGTCGGCCAGCGACGTCGAACCCGTCGCCGATCTCCACGCCCTTGACCGCCTGGATCGACGACAGTGCCTGGGCCAGGAGGCCGTCGATCTTGCGGTCCCAGTGGACGTGGCTGCCCAGACCAATCGGGACGTTGTAGGCGAGGACCTCGATGATGCCACCGAGCGAATCGCCCTCCTTTGCGCAGGCTTTGATTTCGGCGATCATCGCTTCTTCGGCCTCGGGGTCAAAGCAGCGCACCGGCGACTCATCCACCCGCCCGAGGTCGGCCGGGAGCGGACGGACGGCCGCCTTGGACCGGGCCTGACCCATCTGAATCACATGCGAGAGCACCTCGACACCAATCGTGGCGAGCAGCGCTTTGGCCAGCGTGCCTGCTGCACAGCGGGCGGCGGTCTCGCGTGCACTCGCCCTCTCCAGCACGTTGCGGGCATCGTCGAAGCCGTACTTCTGCATACCGGTGAGGTCGGCATGGCCGGGCCGAGGTTGGGTAAGCGGTTTGGTGGTGGCTCCCGGCGCGGCACTCATCTCCTCTTGCCATTTCGGCCACTCGGTATTGCCGATCATGATGCTCACGGGTGAACCGAGGGTGTAGCCGTGACGGACGCCGCCGAGAAGCGTGATTTCGTCGCGTTCGAAGCGCATCCGCGGACCTCGCCCGTAGCCGAGGCGCCGCCGCCCCAGTTCGTCGGCGACTTGGTCGGCGGTGATCGCCAGTCCCGCAGGAAGCCCCTCCACGATCACGGTAAGGGCCTGGCCGTGCGATTCGCCGGCGGTGAGGTATCTGAGCACGCAGGAAGTCTACGAGGAGCACTCCGCCCGCCCCGAGCCAAGGGCAGGGAAGCACTTACTCCGTCTACGGGCGTAGCTCCGTTGCCTCAGCGGAGCTGGGACGCTCCGCCCGGTCCGTTGCCTCAGCGGAGCTGGGAGAGGGTGGGCCAGAGGGCAAACAGGAGGGCGCCGGCACAGAGGTACGGACCAAAGGCAATCTGGGCTTTGAGGCCGTCACGGACCGAGCCCCGACGAAGCCGCGTGGCGATGATGACGCCGATGCCAAAGATCGAGCCGAACACGAACCCGGCGACCAGACCCAAATAGATGTGGCGCCAACCGTGCCAGCCCAGGATCATGCCGAGGAGCAGGCTCAGGCGGGCATCACCCTGGCCCATGCCCGTCGGGACCCCGAGGACCAAGATCCACAGAAACGCACTGGCCGCCAGTCCGCCGATCACGACTCGCACGAGCGCCTGGGCATCACCGTCGACCGCCGCCGCCGCGAGAAGGGCGACCAGCACCAGACCCGCGGCCGGATAGACGAGCTTGGTCGGAATCTTGTGCAGCCGGTAGTCGATCATGACCACACAGACGGCGACGAAGCCCACGATGAGGTGCGCGGGCAATGCCGCCGTCCAGCCGATCCGCCACCCGATGAGGGCACTCAGGCCGACCAGGAGGATCTCGGTGATCGGTTGGTGCAGCTCGATGGCCGCTCGGCACGACCGGCATCGACCTCGTCGCCACGCGAACGACACCACGGGGAGAGCGTCGCTCAGGGCGAGCGGGGCGGCGCAGTGGTCGCACCGAAACGGCAAGCCGAGCGCTTCGACGGCATCAAGCAGCGGCGGCCGGGCCACGATCATCGACGCCACCGGCGCGCCCACCAGTCCGGCGAGGGCGCCTGCTCCGATTCCAAGGGCGCCCGACACGGCCGACGACGCTACCCGCTCGCCCCCACCCGTCGACGGCAGCCCATCAAGTCTTGCCTGGGGTATTGCGGACAAAATATGTCCGCAATGTGGTCCACGATGCAGGACATGAATCCGTCCCCCTCCCCCCTCAGCATCGAGGCCGTCGGGCTGCGCAAGTCGTTCGGGAAAACCGTCGCCGTCGACGACCTTGCCATCGAATGCGTGCCCGGTCAGGTCACCGCTCTGCTCGGCCCCAACGGCGCCGGGAAGTCCACCTTGGTCCGCATGGTCGCCACGCTGACCCGACCCGACGCGGGCACGCTGCGAGTCTGCGGCGTCGACGCCATTGCCCACCCCCGCGAGGTCCGGCGCCTCATCGGTCTGGCTGGCCAAAGCGCGGCGGTTGAACCCGCCCTGACCGGCCGCGAGAACTTGATCATGGTCGCCAAGCTCTTCGGTCATCGGTCGTCGGTGGCCAAAAGCGCAGCCGAGTCCGTTCTGCACGAAGTTGGATTGACCGACGACGGTGGGCGGCTCGTGCGGGAATATTCCGGCGGCATGCGCCGGCGACTCGACCTCGCCGCCAGCCTGGTGGGCGCGCCTCGCGTGCTTTTACTCGACGAGCCGACGACCGGCCTCGATCCGCGCACCCGTCTGGAACTGTGGGATTCCGTTCGTTCGCTCGTCGCCAACGGCACCGACGTTCTGCTCACCACCCAGTATCTGGAGGAAGCCGATCGGCTTGCCGACCGCGTGGTGATCATCGATCACGGACGGGTCATCGCCATTGGCTCACCGTCGGAATTGAAATCGCAGGCCGGGCGCGACGTCGTCGTGGTCACGTTGGCCCGCGCCGACGATCTCGCCGTGGCGGAACCGATCCTGCGGTCAGCCGGGACCGACGAACCTCGATTCGACCCAATAGCACGTGCACTTACTGTTGCCGTCGACAGCGGGCCCGATGCGCTCGGTCATGTCCTTGCTGAACTCTCGTTGGCCCAGGTGGGCATCGACGACATCACCCTTCGCCGTCCAACCCTCGACGAGGTCTTCCTGACCTTGACTGGAGCACCGCAATGACCGCCACCGCTTCGCCAACCAATGTTGTACGTACACGTTCTATTTCGGCACCCGACGCTCCGCCCACGGCGCTCACCGCAGCGGCCACCTACGCCGGTCGTACCCTGCGCCAGTACATCCGTACGCCGCAACTCATCATCGTCAACTCCGTCACGTCGGTCATGTTTCTCCTTATCTTCCGCTACGTGTTTGGTGGCGCCATCAACACCAACGGTATTCCGTATGCGAACTTTCTGATTCCCTCGTTGGCCGCCGTGTCCGGGCTCTTCGCCGGTGGCGTCGTCGGCGTGGCCGAAGACAGCGAGTCCGGCTTTTTCGATCGGCTCCGATCACTGCCCGTGCCGCGAGCGGCCGTGATGTTCGGGCGATCACTGGCCGACACGGTGCTCATCACGTGGGGATCGGTGGTCACCATCGTCGTCGGCTTTGCCGTTGGCTTTCGTCCGAAAGGCAACATCGGCGAGCTGGTGTTGGCCTTCCTCCTTTGTGTGCTCTTCGCGTCGGCGTTCAGCTGGCTGCAAATCTTCCTCGGCCTGGTCGCCGGTACGGCCCAAGCGGCTCAGGGTCTTTCCTTCAGCGTCTTTCCGCTCATCTTCGTCTCCAGCGCGTATGTGCCCGTGGCGTCGATGCCCGGTTGGATGCAACCGATCGCCCGACAGCAACCGGTCACCGCCATGGTCGATGCCGTCCGTGCCCTCGTGATCGGCGGCGATACCAACGCATTGTTCGGTTCATCGACCGGCGCACTCGTGGCGAAGGCGGTGGCGTGGTCACTGGCCATCACCGCCGTGTTCGCGGGCCTGTCGATCCGCACCTTCAATAAGCGCTAGCGAACGAGCGTCAGGAGCCCAGCCAATGGCCGACACCAGCGCTCGGATGCTTCGACTCCTGTCGATGCTGCAGCTTCATCGTCACTGGCGCGGCGACGAGTTGGCCGAACGTCTCGACGTCTCCGAACGCACCCTTCGTCGCGATATCGATCGATTGCGTGGCCTCGGGTATCCGGTCGAGTCATTGTCCGGATCGAGCGGCGGCTACCAGCTGTCGCCCGGCTCAACCCTGCCGCCGATGGTGTTCGATCACGACGAGGCCATCGCGCTGGCAGTTGGCCTGCGCGACGTTTCGCAAAGCCGCGACCAGCCCACGGCCGAAGCATCACTACGAGCGCTGGCCAAGCTCACGGCGATGCTGCCGACCGCCGTCCGACAAAAGATCGAACTCGTGAGCAGCGTGACCGATTCCAATCCGCTCCAACGTCGTCTGCCGCCGCCCGCCGCCGACGTTCTCGGGGCCATCGCCCAGGCATGCCGCGATGTGGTCCGGGTGAACTTCGACTACGAAACCGTCGACGGCACACGCTCACACCGTTATGTGGAACCGTATCGGCTGGTCACCATCGGCCAGCGCTGGTACCTCGTGGCCTTCGATCTGGACCGCGACGATTGGCGCACGTTTCGCGTCGATCGCGCCGCCAACGCCGTGCCAGCCCGCAACAGTTTCAGTCCCCGCCCGCTCCCAGACACTGACCTCGCTCGCTACGTCGAGGAACGCATCCGCGAGATCCGGCCTCAGGTCGCCGTGGAGTTCATTGTTCATGCGCCAGCGGATCCCACCCGTCGAGCCGTGGGGAGATGGGCGACCATCCACGATGGTCCTCGGCCGAACACCACCCGGGTAACGATGACCACCGACTCGTTGGATTGGCCGATCATCGCGCTCGCCAATGTTGGGGTGAGCTTTGAGGTGATTGGTCCACCCGAACTCGTTGATCAACTCGCCGCATTCGCCGCCCGCATCGAACGTCGATAGATCGTTCCGTGGTCGACGACGGATCGACGACGGATCGCTACGTCGATGACCGGCGAAGAAGCTCGGCCTCGGCCGCCGCACGCATGGCGTCGAGCGGTGCCGCTTCGCCGGTCCACAGGGTGAATTGCCGAGCGGCCTGATGCAGCAACATACCGAGGCCATCAACGCACGTCACGCCACGGGCGCGCGCCGCCACAAGCAGTGCGGTCTCGCGCGGGTTGTAGATCAAATCGTTGACCACCTGGCCAGGCGCCAAACGATCTGGATCGAGGGGCAGATCGGTTGACGAGCCCATGCCCTGCGGGGTGGCGTTGATGATGATCTCGGCCTCGCTCACCGCGTCGACGGTGCGTCGAACGCCCACTGCGCCGGCGAGGGTGAGCGCACTCGCCGCTCGGCTGTCGTCGCGGTTCACTATTCCGATCTCGGCCGCCCCGGCGCGGGCGAGCGCCAACACCACACTGCGACCGGCGCCACCGGCCCCGATCACCAGGCAGCGTTTGCGCGAAGGGTTGCAGCCGGCGGCAACCAGCGCATCCACACAACCGCCGCCGTCGGTCGATTCGGCGCCGAGTCGACCGTGGGGTAGACGGAGCACGGTGTTGGCCGCGTCGAGAGCCACCACATCGTCGCTCGCTTCGTCGACGGCACGGGCTATTACGGTCTTGTGCGGCATCGTGACAGACAGTCCAGCCACGCCGAAGACACGCATCGCATCGAGGGCCGCAGCACCGTGGCCCTCGACCACCGGAAAGGCAACGTAGACCGCGTCGAGGCCGACCAGACGAAACGCCGCGTTGTGGATCTCAGGCGACAGCGAATGCCGAACCGGATCGCCGATCACGCCGTAGACCGCCGTCGTGGCGCGAGGCACTCCTACCGCACGCCGTTCTGCTCAGCGAGCCTGATGTTTTTCTTGTGCTCCTTGAACGTTGTCGCGAACGCGTGCTGACCGTCTTTCGTCACGACCACGTAGTACAACCAATCGCCCGGTGTGGGATTCAGCGCAGCACGGATCGACTCGCGTCCGGGTGAGGCAATCGGTGTGGGCGGTAGACCCTTGCGGGTATAGGTGTTGTAGGGCCCATCCTTCTGGAGGTCCTCGAAGAGGACCCGGTCGACGTTGCCGCCCATGCCATAGATGAGCGTGGCGTCGATCTGCAACGCGGTGTCCTTCTCGAGACGGTTGTAGATCACTCGCGCCACCTTGCCGCGGTCTTCGTCGGTCTTGGCTTCGCGTTCGATCAGCGAGGCGACGATCAGCGCTTCATACGGCGTGCGCCCGACCTTGGCCTTGGCCTCGCCGAGCCCTTCGGCTTCGGCCGCCACATCAAATGCTTCCACCGTGCGGGCGAGAATGGTTTCTTCGTCGTCGTCCAACGCGAACTGATACGTGCTGGGAAAAAGAAATCCTTCGAGGTTGACGGAGTCCGCGGGAAGCAGCGCCGAGCGGACCCGTCCACTGCTGGCGACCTGCTGGAAGCGCGCCGCCGTTCGGCCGTCGAGCTTGGCGCCGACGCGGTCGGCGAACTGCGCGAGCCGGAACCCTTCGGGGAACGTCACTTTCGTTTGATCCGGAATGCTCGGACCGCGAACGAGGGCTTCGATCACCGAATCGAACGACTCGTTCTTGCGGAACTGGTAACGGCCGGCCTCGAACCCACCGCGACCCTTCCACTGCACGTAGTAGCGGAACACGCGCGGGTCGCCGATGATGCCGCGGGCGTGAAGGATCTTGCCGACGCGGGCGGCCGACGTGTTCTGCGCAATGGTGATCTGCACGGTCGCCCCCGGCACACCGGGAGGATCGATCTGGCGTTGGACCCAACGCAGACCGAACAGCGCCCCGCCGGCCAGGATGGCCGAGAACGCAAGAAAGACAAGGAAAGCGCGGCCGCGGCGAGGCGGCGCCGGAAAGTCTTCAACGTCGTCATCGAATTCTTCCTCGGATCGACGCCGTCTCCGGCGCCCCTTCGGCGGCGCTTCGACGACAGGCGCCGGAGAAACCGGGGGCGACACCGGCGGCGGAGTCGCCACTGGGGCCGACGGCGGGACCAGGCTCGGACGGCTGGCCGGGAGCACCGGACCGGTGTCCCACTCACTCTCGTTTTCCCACGGATCGTCTGTCATCGCCGTCCCCCACGTCGTGACCGGAGCGACGAGTCTGCCCGACGATCGACGGGTCCGGCGACACGAACGTCGTCGACCACACCCATGGCGGCCGATGCCGCGAGGGTAGAGCGCCCGGCGGCTGCAGCCTCGCCGTCGAGCCACGTCTGCAGCAGCACTGCAGCCGCCACTTTGTCGACCACGTGACGACGTTGCTTGGCCTTCACGTTCTGTTCGGCCAGCGCCCGGTGCGCGCTCGCAGTGGTGAAGCGTTCGTCGTGCAACACCACAGGCACGCCGAACGCCGCTCGAAGTTCCTCGACTTCGCCGCGAATAAGTTCGGCTGCTTTTCCTTCACGGCCGTCGAGCCCGACGGGCAGGCCGACCACGATCACGTCGGGCTCGAATTCATCGATGATGCGGCCAATGGCACGGTGATCCTCGGCCCTCGTGGAGCTGCGAACCACGACCGACACCGGTGACGCCAGCGTGCGCGTGAGGTCCGACGACGCCACGCCGATTCGCTTCGTGCCGAGGTCGAGGGCGAGAGCACGGGTCATCAGCGAAGCCGGTCGGACGAGCGACACTCAGGCAATGCCAGCGGCGACGCGTGCGGCGGCGAGCGCATCGTCGAGGCCCTCCGGTTTGCGTCCGCCGGCAATGGCGAGGTCAGCGTTCTTGCCCGCTCCCCCGCCGATCATCGCGACCGCTTCGGCAATGAGATCAGAGGCATGAAGTCCGCTGTCCTTACGGACCGCGCTCACCAGCGCCACACCACCGCTGGCGGGAGCCGCTCCCAGCACCACGGCACGGATGCTGGCGACGTCGCGCACGGCGACGGCAAGATCTTTCAATTCGTCGCGACTGGCGTCTTCGATGCGGGCCACGACAATGCCATTCACGGCGGTCGCCGCGAGCGTCTCGGCCCGGCCCCCGGCGAGTTGGCGACGCAGGGCATCGAGTTCCTTTTCCAGCGCCTTGCGTTCGTCGAGCATCTTGGCGATGCGGTCGCTGAGATCTTCGGGCTTGACTCGCAGCGTTTGCGAGACATCGTTCAGCACGCGTTCGTCGGCGCGCAGACGATCGATCGTGCGTAGCCCGGTAGTCGCTTCGATGCGACGAATATTCGAGCCAATCGAACTTTCGCTGCTGATCGTGACTGCACCGATCTGGCCGACGTTGCCCACGTGGGTGCCACCGCAGAACTCCAAGCTCGGACCGGCCCGAAGCACACGGACGGTGTCGCCGTATTTGTCACCGAAGAAGGCGATCGCACCCATCTCTTCGGCCTCGGCTTTGGTGACCTCGGGATTAATGGTGTCGGCCGCGGTGAGCACGACCTCGTTGACCATGTCTTCAATGGCGGTGATCTGCTGCGGGGTGACGCTCTCGTAGTGGGAGAAGTCGAACCTCAGACGATCGGGGCCAACGAGTGAGCCGGCCTGCTTGACATGGTCGCCCAGCACCTGGCGCAGAGCCCAGTGAAGAAGGTGGGTGGCGGTGTGATTGCGACGAGTGGCGTTGCGCTTGGTCACGTTGACCTCGGCGTGCGCGCGGTCACCGACCTCGATGGTGCCGGAATGGACGACGGCCCGATGACGGGTGAGACCGGGGATGGCATACGTCGTGTCGGTCACCTGCACCACACCGGTGGCCGAGCGGATCATCCCGGTGTCGCCGACCTGTCCGCCCGACTCGGCATAGAACGGCGTGCGGTCAAGGAACACCTCGATCTGGTTCGGGTCAGTGTCGTCGACGGAGACCACGCCGAGCACGGTGGCATCGTCGACGATGATCTCGCCGTAACCAAGGAACGACGTGGTCCCATGAGCCTCCATGACCTCGCGGTACTGCTTGGCCAACTCGTCGGGTGTGGTGGCGTTCTTTCGAGCAGCGCGGGCGCGGTTGCGCTGCTCGTCCATGAGCACGTTGAAGCGCGCCTCGTCGACGATGACACCGCGCTCGCCGACGATCTCGCGCGTGAGCTCCAACTGGAAGCCGAACGTGTCGTGCAGCTCGAACGCGGTGTCACCGTCGAGTGACTCCCCATTGCTAAGCGCACTGAGCTTCTCATCGAGCATCACGCTGCCCCGCTCCAGCGTCTTGCGGAACTGTTCCTCCTCGCGGGTGATCACGTTGAGGATGTGCGTCCGGCGTTCGGCGACCTGCGGGTAGGCGCCGGCCATCACGTCGATCGCCACCGACACGAGATCGGGCATCACGTTGCGCTTGGCCCCGAGGCGATAGGCATGGCGCACGGCGCGGCGAATGATGCGACGAAGCACGTAGCCCCGGTCGTTGTTCGACGGGAACACCTCGTCGGCGATCAGCATGGCGCTGGAGCGGGCGTGCTCGGCGAGGACGCGGAGCGAGAATGAGTCGGCGTCGTCGTAGTCGCCAATGATGTAATTGGCCCCGGTGGTCTCGCGGGCCCTGGCGATGAGGGGCGCCATGAGGTCGGTCTCCCACACCGCCTCCACACCCTGGAGCAGACAGAGGATGCGCTCCAGCCCGGCGCCGGTATCGATCGACGGCTTCGGCAAGGGCGTGCGAGTGCCATCCTCTGCTTGATCGAATTGCATGAACACGAGGTTCCAGAATTCCAAGTACCTCGCCTCGGCGAGCGGGTTGAGCGGACCGCCCTCGGGGCCGTATTCCGGGCCACGATCGATGTAGATCTCCGAGCACGGACCACACGGTCCGGTCGAGCCCATCTGCCAGAAGTTGTCCTTGTCACCGAGACGCTGGATGCGCTCGATCGGCATGTCGGTGAGCTCAAGCCAAAGCTTCTCGGCCTCGTCGTCGGACTCGTGCACGGTGACCCACAACTTGTCGACCGGGAAACCGAGCGTCTTGGTCGTGAAGTCCCAGGCGTACGTGATCGCGTCGCGCTTGAAGTAGTCACCGAAGCTGAAGTTGCCGAGCATCTCGAAGAACACGAGGTGACGAGCGGTGCGACCGACATCGTCGAGGTCATTGTGCTTGCCCCCCGCCCGAGCACATTTCTGCGACGTGGTCGCGCGCTTGTACGGCGGGGTTTCGTCACCCGTGAAGTACGGCTTGAACGGCACCATGCCGGCGACCGTGAAGAGCAACGACGGATCGTGGGGGATCAGACTGCCCGATGCGACCTCGGCATGCCCACGGGAGGTGAAGTGATCGAGGAAACTCCGCCGGAGTTCGTCGGACGTGCGGGGCGGGGTCTGCGGGGTGCTGGGGTTCGACATGGCTGGTCAAGCCTACCGGCGGGCCTGCCGTTCGCCGGGTGGTTACCCGGGGCTTAGCGGCGGAGCTTGCTCCGGAGGTTTGATTCCCGCTCCTTGGCCGCCGTGCGGCCCTCGTCGAGCGCCGCCCGGATCCGACCGCGGGCTTCGTTGGTGACCCGTGTGGCCACGTTCTTCGGGGCAACCCTGGCGGCGATCCGTCCGATGACGACCTTGCGGGCGCGACGCTTCACGAGTTCAACACCAACAGCGCCGGCCACCCCGCGGACGGCCCAGCGAACAAGTCGACCGGTCATGACGAACGATTCTTGTCGCAAACGCCGCGCATTCGTCCGCTCTCCCAGGCGAACGCGGCCAGTTCAACTCGGTTCCGGGCACCAACTTTGTCCTGCAGGTTCGACAAATGGGTCTTCACGGTGCCGAGCGAGATGAAGAGTTCATCGGCGATCTCGCCGTTGCTCCGCCCTCGCGCCGCAGCACGGAGAACTTCTTCCTCCCGGCCGGTCAGCGGAACGACCGATTGGACCGTGATCGTCGGCGTCATTGACGAGGCAAAGTGGGCGAGCAAGCGAACGGTGACGGAGGGCGAGACCAACACGTCACCGCGGTGGGCGGCGCGCACCGCTTCGAGCAACAAGATTGGGCCGGCGTCCTTGAGCAGAAACCCCGCTGCGCCATGACGCAGCGCAGCATGCACGTATTCGTCGAGATCGAAGGTGGTTACGACCACGACCCTCAGCGGATCAGCCACGGCGGGGCCGGCGAGGCGCCGGGTCGCTTCAAGACCGTCCATGTGCGGCATCCGTATGTCCATGAGGCAGACGTCGGGCCGGAGGTTCCGCGCCAGAGTGACGGCAGTGGCACCGTCGGCCGCCTCGGCCACGACCTCGATGTCATCGGCATCGTCGAGAATCATTCGAAACCCGGCGCGCACCATCTCCTGATCGTCGGCCAGCAGCACCCGGATGGTCATCGCGGAAGTCCTACGGGCAGCTCCGCGCGTACGAGCCAACCCCCGTCGGGCATTGGTCCCGCGAACAGCGTTCCGCCGAGTGACGACGCTCGCTCACGCATGCCCACGATCCCGAAGGTGTCAAGTCCGGACGACGCCACGACTCGACCGTCGTCGTGCACCGTCACGACCAAACGGTCGCCAGTCTGAACGACGCCGACCTCGATCGAGGTGGCCTCCCGAGCATGGCGTCGAACATTGGTGAGCGATTCGGCGATGATCCGGTGCACCGACGACACGAAAGCGAGCGACACGCCACGAATGCCGGGGTCGACGGAGGCCCGCACCGGCTCACCCTGCGCAACGGCGGCGGCGATCAGTTGCTCGATGGCATCCCATGACACACCGGGAGTACCGCGCGCCTCGTTTCGCAGGCCGCCGACCACGCACCGCATCGCGTCCATCGCATCGGCGCCGGCCGCTTCGATGTTCGTCAGGGCCGCCACCGCGGCGGCCGGCTGGCGATCGGCGACATGGCGGGCGGCCTGGGCCTGGACCACGATCCCGGTGACGTAGTGGCCGACCAGGTCATGCAACTCGCGGGCGATCTCGAGCCGTTCGTCGCGACGCGCCGCGTCTTCGGCCGCGACCCGCCGCCAGTCGGACCAACGCGCATACAGTCCCATGCCGACGGCCACCGAGAACGCTCCCTCGCACACAACCAAGAGGTACGCCGCCGCGCTGACGGCTGGACGCAGTGCCTCGGCGGCGACGGCCGCGGCCGTCAACGAAGCGAGCACAATCGCGCTTTGGCCGCGTTGATTTCGCAACACCCCGACGGTTAGCAACGCGAAGGTGAATAGCGCCGCGAACGACGGTGGAAGGCCCGTCCCGATGGCCCAAACTGCACCGGTGAACAGCAGGCTCGTCGCCGCAAGGAGGCGGAGCGCTCCGGTTGGGTACCTTCGTCGGACCGCAACCGCAAGGATGGAAAGCGCCCCGAGACAGGGAACAAGCAGGGCGACCGAAAAGGACACTCGACCCCTTTCGACCGTCGGGCGAGTGGCCCAGATCGTCATATCGACGGCGGCCAACAACGCGGCGACAACGCAGAGCAGCACGTCTGACGCTCGGGTGAGCGTTGGCGCTGCTCGCTGAGCGCGCACGATCATTCGGTCGAGCGCCGTGGCCTCGAACGGCGCGGTTCCGGCATTCGCGAAATTGGTGCGCGCAAACGCGGCCGCAGCAGGTCGTTCCAGCACCCGTCCAGGCTACGGGTCGAGCCAGCGTCGCGGATCAGCCGATCGGCCGGTTCGTCGGCCGGCAAGATCGGCCGATCGCCACGCCGATTCGTCCGTCGCGCCGATATGCGAATGGATGTCTCGTCCAACACTGGAACCATGACGACACCGATCATCAGCAATGACAACCTGCCGACAACGCTGAACAAGCTCATGGACTCCAGGACCACGTCGAACCCCGCTCTCAACCGGCTGCTCGACGACTACCGCAACTATCACGTGGTCGTCGTTGGGATCGCGGGCGTGTTCCTTCTCACTGCCGTGCTGGCAGGCGTCGCCGTTTGGAAGCGGTTCCGAAGCTCGGGTCGAGGCGAGGGCCTCAGTTGGACGGCGGAGCGAAAGACCTACGCTTCATTCGGGCTCCTCAGCGTTGTCGTCGCCCTGGGGTTGGCGGTGACCGTTGCGGCGAACATCAGCACGGTGGTGCATCCGCGCCAAGGTTTCATCGGCACCTTCGCCTCGCTGGGAACGCCGCGCCTGGGCACACACCGCGGGGACCTGCACCAAGCCTTCGCCGTTTGGCTGCAGTCGGGCAGCAGCCAAACGCCGTCGGTTGTTCAGCACGCCATCGGTGACCGCCTTGCTTGGCAGCTCCCGAAGGCCCTGATCTGCAGTGCGTTGCTGGTGCTCGTGACCGGGCTGAGCATTCGCATCTGGCGCGAGCGGATCAACCGATCGATATTGGGCGCACATGTGCGCCGCGCACTCGCACTGCGCCTAGCCGGCTACGGCACCGTTGCCGCCGGCCTGCTGCTCATCCTGATGGTGCTCGGAAACTCGGCCGCCTCGGCCGCACCTCTCGCCCTCACGATGAACTTCGGGTAACGACTCGTCGACCTCAGCCTTTGCGTCGGCGGTTGGCGGCCGCGGGAGGTTCGGTGGCTTTGGCCAGGCGGGCCAGGGCACGCCGTCCCCCGGTGATCCAGGCGAGGAGCTTGACGAACGGGTTCGTGACGGCGTTGTACGCCAGCTTCGAGGCGGCGTCGGCGGTGCCGGTGAGCGACGCCGCCGTTTCGAGGAGCGCGTCGGCCTTGCGGTTCGCGCCTTCGGCCTTGCGCAGCGCCGAACGGGTGTCGGCGAGCAGCGGCATCGTCTGCGCGCGTAGTTCCGCGAGACCAGCCGTAAGTTCACGTACGGTCTTGAGCAACGACCGCACCACGACCGCGAGCAGAATCACCAAGAGCGCGGCAACAACGCCGACGACAATCGCGATCCATTGCGACGCGCTCACTCGCCTGATCCGTTCTTGGTCACCGCGACAGTGTGCCCCGTTCCGACGACGCGTTCTGCCATCCGGGCGGCGACCCGTGCTTCGAGCCCATGGTGCGACGGCTCGTAGTAGCGGCGGTCGACGAGGTCATCGGGCAGGTATTGCTGGGGCACCCAGCCGCTCGGGTCGTCGTGCGGGTAGCGGTAGCCCTTGCCATGCCCGAGCCTCGCCGCACCGGCGTAGTGGGCGTCACGAAGGTGGATCGGGACCGCGCCGGCGCTGCGTTCGGCCACGTCACCCATGGCCCCCCAGATCCCGAGCGCGACCCGGTTCGACTTTGGCGCCGTCGCCAGGTGAACAACCGCCTGGCCGAGAACGAGCTGAGCCTCGGGCATCCCGACCGTCTCGACGGCTCGTCCCGCGGCCTCGGCCACGAGCAGACTCATCGGGTCGGCCATGCCCACATCTTCCGACGCGAAGATCATCAACCGTCGGGCGATAAACCGGGCATCGTCGCCTGCGGTCAACATCCGAGCGAGCCAGTACAGGGCGGCCTGAGGGTCGCTGCCGCGAAGGGATTTGATAAGCGCGCTGACGACGTCGTAGTGATCGTCGGGCCCGTAGCGAAGGACGCGCGCGTCAACGGCGGCCTCGGCGTCGGCGAGCGTCACCCGGCTGGTGGTGGAGATGTCGCGGTCGGGGTCTTCGGCGAGAGCCATCGCCACTTCGAGCGACGTGAGCAGCGAGCGTCCGTCACCGTCGGCCAACGACACGAGGTGATCGATGGCGTCGGCGTCGGCCGCCATGTTGGAGACGGCGAGCCCGCGGGCGACGAGCTGGCGCAGCGACGCATCGTCGTGCGGCTTGAGCCGGAACAGGGTGGAACGCGAGAGCAGCGGACCGTTCACGGCGAAGCTCGGGTTCTCGGTGGTGGCGCCCACCAGCACGAGGGTTCCGTCTTCCACGCTCGGCAGGAGCGCGT
>JAYSTV010000265.1:0-3428 GCA_043719425.1 Acidimicrobiia bacterium
GACGGCCTTCCCAACGCCGAGCGATTCCTCGAACTGGTCAACGCGGTGCCGGAACGAACCCGCCACCTCGATCTTCACGCCGGCCATCTGACCGAGCTCAACCCGATCGACAGGCAGGTGGTCTCCGGAAATGCCATGTCCATCACGGCGCTCACCTGTCATCGTGGCGAGTTGTCGGGCAAGCTCGATCGGTTGGCTCAACAGGGTGTCACCGAGGTTGCCTTCCAGCCCATGGGGGATATCGAACGCGAACTTCGCACCTTCGCCGAGGCGTCAGGAATCAGCCGGGCCTGACCCGGGCGAGATGAGAAGCGCGGCACCTGCTTCCACAAGCTCCGGCTGGCACGACGCAAACAGCCGAGTCTTGAGCGGTCAGGCGCCGCCGCGGAGACCCTTGGCCATTTCGGCGCAGGTGGGGCAGACCGGGAAGTTCTCCGGGTTGCGGCTCGGCACCCATTCCTTGCCGCAGAGTGCCTTCACGGGAGTACCCATCACGCGGGCCTCTGTCACGATCGCTTCGGCACTGCGCTTCGACGCCATGGGGTGCTTCGACGACGCCGCCACGTAATGGGCGAATCGTTCGTGGTCACCGTCGTTGTTCGAGACCCGAGGCGTTTCGACCGGGGCGGGCGTTTCGATGACAGGCATCACGATGAGCGGCGTGGGCATAGCCACAGTCTGACGCGGTCTCGAACGAGTTATGCGCTGGTCTCCGTCCAGTCGTTCGAGAAGCCTTCGACCCTGGCCGCCAGCATCTGCAGGGCCGGTTCGTTCTTGCCCCCGTGGGGAATGATCACGTCGGCGTAGCGCTTCGACGGTTCGACGAAGTTGAGGTGCGCCGGACGGACGGTGCCGAGGTACTGGTTGATGACCGACTCGGTGGTTCGCCCCCGCTCGGCCACGTCGCGCGAGAGGCGGCGGATGAAGCGCACATCCGCGTCGGCGTCGACGAACACCTTCAAATCCATGAGTTCCCGCAGACCGGCGTCCCACAGCACGAGAATCCCTTCCACCACGATGATCGGCGCCGAGGCGACCGTTTCAACGCGGTCCGTGCGGGTAAAGGTCGGGAAGTCATAGACGGGAACGTCGACGGCCCGGCCTTCGATCAGTGCAGCCACGTGTTCGCGCAGCAGCGACCAGTCGAACGCTTCGGGGTGGTCGTAGTCCACCGCCGCTCGTGCTTTGAGGGTCAGGTGTGTCTGGTCGAGGTAGTACGAGTCAAGGGCGATGACCGCGACCTGACGATGGCCGATCCGGGCGATGACCCGGTCAGCGACGGTGCTCTTCCCGGAACCGGTGCCCCCAGCCACCCCGATAACCAGACGCTTCGTTGTCGAAGTGCGAGCGTCGGTCACGACCGATGTGTTTAACACTCTGTTCACCCCCGGCGACGAACTGGCGAGTGACTCCATTGGGAGGTTTGGAGGCCCCGGGTTCACTTCCAACAGAGCCCGCCGACTACCGCTCATCCCCGAGGAACCCCGGCCGGGTTCACTTCCAACAGGGCCCGCCGACTACCGTCTGTATCCGTATGGCATCCTCTCCTGCGCATTCCGACGCGCCTGCCGCCCCGTCCAAGAAGCGCTTCTCGCCGAGCACGTTGGCGCTGGTCGTGGGCGGGGTAATGGCCACGGTCACGGTCGTTTCCGGTATCGCCGCCACCCTCGAACAGTGGCACGGCAATTCCGAGATTCATCGGCCGGTGTTCATCAACATTCCGTCGGCCGTGCGAGCCGGGTTTTACACGGTCCTGCCGCTGCTGTTCCTCACTGGTGCATGGCTGTTTTCTCAGCGGGTGAAGAACTGGGAGCGGGGCACCCCCGACAACCGTCGGACCACGACAAAGAACGCCAAGCGTCGCATGGCCGACTTCCGGTCTGGCGTCTACATGCAGACCCTCATGCGCGACCGCGCCGCTGGCCTCATGCACTCGATGATCTACTTCGGCTTCATCGGTCTGTTCGCTGTGACCACCGTGTTGGAGATCGACCATCAGCTGCCCAACGGTCTGAAGTTCCTTCATGGCGATGTGTACCGCGGCTACTCGGCCTTTGGTGAGACCGCCGGTCTCATGTTCATCGGCGGCATCGTGTGGGCCATGTACCGCCGCTACGTGCAGCGGGTCTATCGCATTCGCATCAAGAGCCGGCCGGAAGACGCCGTGGTGCTCATCAACTTCCTTGTCCTCGGCGTGTCGGGCTTCCTCGCCGAAGGAGCCCGCATTGCCCTGATGGGCCGTCCGACGTTCGAGAAGTGGAGCTACGTCGGGTACCCGATCAGCGCCGCATTCGACGGAATGTCGGGCCTTGCCAACTGGCACCGATTCTTTTGGGGCCTGCATGTGGTGGCCTTCTTTGCCTTTTTGATCATTCTGCCGATCACGAAATTGCGGCACATGTTCACCTCGCCGCTCAACATGTATTTGAAGGATCGCGAGCGGCCGAAGGGTGCCATGCGGCCAATGCCGAACCTGATGGAGACCTCGCTCGAATCCTTTGGTGCCTCGACCATCGAAGACTTCACCTGGAAGCAGTTGCTGGATACCGACGCCTGCACCATGTGTGGACGCTGCACCGCCGTATGCCCAGCGCATGCAACCGGCAAGCCGCTCGACCCTCGCGAGATCGTGCTCAAGATCGGCACGGTCATGTCGCTGACCGGTCCCAACGGTGGGCAGGTGTCGCCTCCGGTCTCGATCGACGGAGACCTCAAAGTCAAGACATCGAGCGTGTTCGAGCGGATTACGTCGGAAGAGATCTGGGCCTGCACCACGTGCAAGGCGTGCGACGAAAACTGTCCGGTCAACATCGAGATTCTCGACAAAATCCTCGACATGCGGCGCTACTTGTCGCTGATGGAATCGAACTTTCCGAGCGAGCTCGGCAATGCGTATCGGTCTATGGAGAACTCGGGAAACCCGTGGGGTATCGGCCAAAACGAGCGTCTCGGTTGGGCCAAGGATCTCGACGTCGCAGTAGCCGAACCGGGCTCCCCGCTTACCAGTGAGTACCTCTACTGGGTCGGTTGTGCCGGTTCGTTCGACGACAAGAACAAGAAGGTCACGTCAGCCACGGTCAAGTTGCTGCAGCGGGCCGGTATCGATGTGTCGGTGCTCGGACCCAACGAGCAGTGCACAGGCGATCCGGCCCGTCGTTCGGGCAATGAGTATGTGTTCCAGATGCTGGCCATGGCCAACGTGGAAACGCTCAACGGCATGGGTGTGAAGAAGATCATCACGCAGTGCCCCCACTGCTTCAACACGTTGCTGAACGAGTACCCGCAACTCGGTGGCCACTTCGAGGTCGTGCACCACAGCCAGCTGCTGGAGACGCTCATCGCCGACGGTCGCCTCGACCTCGCCGGGGCCTCCCTCGACGAGCGCATCGTGTACCACGACTCGTGTTACCTCGGCCGCCACAACGACG
>JAYSTV010000266.1:0-8340 GCA_043719425.1 Acidimicrobiia bacterium
GAGCGTGGCCGAGGTTTCGGCGTCGCCTCCACGTGGCGGACCTGAGGGACCGCGACGGCCGCCGCCCCCGCCAAAGGGGTTGTTGCCGCCGAAGAATGCCTCGAAGAGGTCGTTGAGTCCGCCGCCTCCGCCGAAGCCGAAAGGATCACCGCCTCCTCCCCCGCCACCACCGGTGCCGCGCAGACCTTCGATGCCAAACTGGTCGTAGCGCGACCGCTTCTCCGGGTCCTTGAGGACCTCGTAGGCGAGCGCCACCTGCTTGAACCGCTCCTCGGCCGCCGGATCGTCGGGGTTGGCATCGGGATGCAGCTCCCGGGCCTTTTGCCGGTAGGCCTTCTTGATGTCGTCGTCGGAAGCGTTCCGGGCAACGCCGAGGAGCTCGTAGAAATCAGTGTTGGTGGTGGCCATGCGCGTGTCTCATCTGGGACGGGGAGCCGTCCATTGTCGTCGGAAACCGGTGCCTCCGCGTGCACCTTCTGCGCCGGGCTAGCGGTCTCCGAGACGGGCACTGAGCCGGGCGCTCACTTCAGAGACGGCGGCCCGGGCCTTGGCGTAGTCCATACGAGTCGGACCGAGGACTCCAATGGTGCCGGCATGCTGACCATCGACCAGATACGGCGCCGCGACCACCGAACACGAAAGCAGTGACTCGAACGCAAGATCGTTGCCATGTTCGGCGCCGATCGAGACCCGTTGGCTCCGGTCGACGGCCTCTCGCAGCAGATTGACCACGACGTACTGTTCCTCCAACACCGTGAGGACTTGGCGGATCGTGGCCACGGCGTCGAACGCTCCAGCCATGCGGGCGGCACCGCCAACAAACACATCGTCACCCTCACGTTCGGCCACCACCGGACCCAGCGCGTCGACGGCGGCCTCGCAGACCGCCTGCACTCGCTCATCGGAGGCTCGCAACATCGTGGCCGACCAGTGAGCGTCGAACACCCGGCCCGCCGATTGACCGGCCAAATGCGCACTGGCGGCGGCGAGATGGGTTTCGGGCATGACCCCGCGGAGAAGCGTTTGCTGCTTCTCGACGGCTCCGTTGGCCAACACGACGATCACGAGCACGCTGGTCGATTCGACGACACCGGACCCGTCGTCGGCCAGCGTCGGCCCGGAACCGAGCGAGACGACCTGCATGGACCGGATGGCCGAGCCTTCGGGGCCGGGGGCAATGACCACGGCGGCGTAGTCGGTCAGATTGGACAGCAGCCGCGAGGTCTCGGTGAGGAGCTGCTCGATCTCGCCTCGCGCTCCGTCGAAGAACTGACGGACCTGCACCACCTTCGGCTCGGCCAGCGCCTGCACCGGCAGCGTGTCGACGAAGAATCGGTAACCGCGGTCGGTGGGAATGCGTCCGGCCGACGTGTGTGGATGGGTGAGATAGCCGTCGCGTTCGAGGGCGCTCATCTCGCTGCGAATCGTGGCCGAGGACACGTCGAGGCCTTCGACACCGGCCAGGTGACCGGAGCCGATCGGCTGACCGGTCGCGATGTGCTCGGCGACAACCGTGTTGAGGACGGTGGCGCGTCGAGCCTGCAGACCCGTCTCAGCCGCGGCCGGGTCGGCCTCGGAAGAACCTTTGGGGCCATCACGCACCGTGGACACTGCCTATGAGCGTAGGCGGGCACCGTGGCTACCGGCCGCGACCATCGTTGGCGACCGCTACCGGCCGCGCCAGCCCATCGCGACCGCTACCGGCCGCGCCAGCCCATCGCGACCGCTACCGGCCGCGGACCTCCGCGTAGCGGGCCAGTGACTCGACCCGTTCGGCGGCGTGGTCAACGATCGGACCCGGGTAGCTCGACATCGTTGGCGCGCCGACGTCGTCGAACAGCGACGTCGGCTCGGCCGCGGGGACCAGCCAGGGTTCGTGGATGAACGTGTCCGCCAAACCGGCCAACTCGGGAACATAACGCCGCACGTAGACGCCGCGCGGGTCGAACTTCTTGCCTTGGCTGATCGGATTGAAGACGCGAAAGTAGGGCGATGCGTCGGTCCCCGTTCCGGCCGTCCACTGCCAGCCGTGCTGGTTCGAAGCGAGGTCGCCGTCGACAAGGTGACGCATGAACCACGCCGCGCCGCGCCGCCAATCCAGGTGGAGATCCTTGACCAGGAACGAGGCCACAGCCATGCGCACCCGGTTGTGCATCCAGCCTTCGACGAGAAGTTGACGCATACCGGCATCGATGAACGGGAAACCGGTACGACCGAGGCACCACGCGTCGAAGCGCTCGTCGGCCGTTGGGCCGGCGTCCACGCGCATGTCCTCCATTGCGGTCACGAGCGCGTGACGAGCCGTCTCCGGACGATGCCAGAGCACGTCGGCGTAGAACTCGCGCCAACACAGTTCGGATCGGAACAGGTCCGGTCCGGCGCCGGGGCGGCGGAGCCTCGGCATGATTTGGCGCGGGTGGAGGAGGCCGTACTTGAGATCAGCCGAGAGACGACTGGTCGCATCGGCGCCGGGGTCGTTGCGGTTGGCGTCGTAGGCGTCGAGATTCTCGGCCAGGAAGTAGGCGAGTCGTGCCTGCGCGGCGGCTTCTGTGGCTTCGGGCAAACGGTCGGTCGCGCTCGATGGTCGGAGCGGAATCTCCTCGCTCACCACGTCACGCCACCATGGCACCACGTGAGGGTCGACGCGGAGTCCGGGCGCCGCCTGACGGGCCTCGACCTCCCACACCCGCTTGAACGGGGTGAACACTTTGAACGGCGTTCCGTCACCTTTGCGAACGGTGCCGGGGTCGATGACATAGGGGCTGCCGGTGAGGTGCAGTTCAGCTCCGGCGAGCCTGAGGGACTTGCTCACGTCACCATCTCGCACCCGGCCGTAAGGCCCAAAATCGGCACTCGCGTGAACACCCGTCACCCCGTACTCGGTGGCCAGTGCGGCAATCTCCTTCACAGGATCGCCAAGACGAATCACCAACGGCACGCCGTCGGCCTGCAGGGAACGCAGCGCGTCGTACAGAAACGCGAGACGGTTGGCCCCACTCGTGGAGCCGAGACGAGGGTCGAGGACAAAGACCGGGAGCACGCTCCCGTCGGTCGCATTGGCCTCGGCGACCGCAGCGGCGAGTGCAGGTTGATCAGCTATCCGCAGGTCGCGTCGAAACCAAACAATGGTGGGCGCAGTCACGCCCCCAGTGTCGTCGAGCTCAGCGCGAAGTTTGGCGCGTGGGTCGTCGAGCTCGGCGCCGCGCCTGCCACGACCGCACTCGTGACGTGAGCACACCCCGCACGGCGACCGTCACGAGGACCACGATCGCCTGGAGGATTTGGACGTATTCCGACGGCACGTCGGCGGCCAGTTCCATGCCGATCGCTCCGGTCTGCAGCGCCGAGAAGAGCATGGCGTAGAGCACGCATCCGAGTAGCGCGTTGACCGCGACGACGGCGATCATCACACCGTCCCAGCCATAGTTTCCGCCCAGACCTTTCACGAATCGATGTGGTCCGGCGGTCAATAGGATCGCCCCTGCGAAGCCGGCGAGTGCGCCCGTGAACAACAGCACGGCCGTGGTGTTGCGGTCGTTGTCGACCCCACCGAGCCGAGCGAACAGTGGCGCCTGCCCCATCATTTTCCACTCGTAGCCGACCACGAGTCGCCGCAACACGACGGCGCAGGCGACCGCAACCAGCACGCCGAAGGACACGCTCCCCCACCGCGACACGAAGCCGCTCGACGCAATGGCCTTCGTGGTGACCGAACCGGCCGACGGATCCTGCAGCGGTGACGAAATCATCCAGTCCGCGAACAGTCGTCCGATCTCGTTGAGCATGAGCGTGACGATGAACTCGTCCATTCCGAAGCACCGCTTGGTGAACGCGGCAATTCCGGCCCACAGCGCCCCGCCGAGACCACCGGCAGCCAAGAGGAGGGGGACTTCCAAAACCGACGGTAGGTGTACATACAATCCGACAGTCACAGCAAACAACGCCCCGATGAGCACCTGCCCCGGTTGACCGAGGTTGACCGGACCGGCGGAAAAGGCGATCGCCGCCGAGAGGCCGGTCAAGAGCAGCGGCACGGCGTTGGCTAAGGTCGCTTCGAGCTTGCCCGGCTTGACAACGGACGATCGCCAGAGCGCCGAGAACATGTCGGTGACGGGATAGCCGAGCGCCGCAGCCAACAGTGCGCCCAGGGTCAGCGAGACGGCCACCCCAATCAGCGCAGAACGCCAACTCCGATCGACGGTCACGCGCTGGCGCAGTCGTCGCGGCCTTCGAGCAGAGCAGCACCAAGCCGGGCCAACGAGGCTTCCTCTACCGGCACATCCAGCGCGATGTGACCGCGATACAGCACCACGATGCGGTCGCAGATGCGGCGAAGTTCATCAAGGTCCGCCGACACCACGAGTACCGCTCGACCTTCGGCGCGGACGTCGAGGATGCGTCGGTGGATTTCCTCGATCGAGCCGACATCGACCCCGCGCGTCGGCTGATCGAGGATAATAAGTGCACGTGATACTGACAGCTCCCGACCGAGCACGACCTTTTGCTGGTTGCCCCCCGAAAGTGAAGAGAGCGTCACGTCGACCGATGGCGATACAACGCCGAACCGCTCGCGAATCTCCTTCGCCAGCAACCGCGCTTGTGACCGATCGAACAACCAGCCGCGAGCGCGCGAGAACCCGTCCGACAGTCGGTGATGCGTCATCGCCGCGTTCTCCACGAGCGAGGCGGCGAGCGATCCTCCCTCGGTTTTGCGCTCCGCCGGCACGTGGGCCAGGTGGCGGCGACGGTCAAGGATTGACAGCGGCTGGAGATCGAAGCCGTTCACCAAAAGGCAGTCCGCTGTGCAGGGAATCACCCCCGCGATGGCTCTCACGAGGTCATGCTGTCCGTTTCCCTCCACTCCGGCCAGTCCGACGATCTCGCCGGCATGAACGGTCAAATCAACCGGACCGAGTTTCGTGGATGAGCCGTGAACCTGAGAACAAAGCGCGCGTACTTCCAGTACCGCAGCGCCCCGCGCCAGCGGGGTTCGCTGCGAGGTGAAGACCACGTCGCGCTCGACCATCAGCCGAGCGAGTTCAGGTACCGACGTTGAGGCCGCCGGAACGGTCGACACGAGCCGGCCATCGCGAAGAACCGAAATCCGATCGGCCAGTTCGACCACCTCGTCGAGGTGATGGGAAATGAAACAGACCGTACGCCCGTCATCTCGCAGTCGGCGGAGCTCGGCGAACAGTTCCGGAATCTCCTGCGGGGTGAGGACCGCGGTGGGCTCGTCGAGGATGAGGATCTTCACCTTGCGATGGAGCAACTTGGCGATCTCCACCTTTTGGCGCGCTCCCACCGTAAGCGCGCTCACTATTGCCTCCGGATCGAGCGCGAGACCAGCCTCGGCAATCGTCTGGGCGACGTCACGCAGGGCCCGGCCTCGATCGATCAAACCGAAGCGGCCGACCGGCTCGATCCCGAGGATGATGTTTTCCCACACCGTCAGCTGGTCCACCAAGAGAATCTCCTGGTGGACCATGCCCACGCCGTCGGCCATTGCATCGCGTGCTGATCGATACGAGGCCCGATGACCGAACACGTCGATGGAGCCCATGTCAGCCCGGATTTCGCCGTTGAGCACCTTCATGAGCGTGGACTTGCCCGCCCCGTTCTCTCCGACAAACGCGTGGATCTCTGCTGCGTCGATCGCGACAGTCACGTTGTCGAGCGCGTGAACGTCGGGGGGATACATTTTGGTGATCCCGACGAACGACACGACCTCCACAACGTCAGCCTGTCACGACGACGCCAACCGACGGGCTTAGGCCTTGTAGCGCTCGACCACGAGGGAGCCGTCGATGATCTGTTGGCGAAGCTCAGCCAGCTTGGCCTCGGTGGCTGCCGGCAGCACTTTGGTCGACGCCGTGAGGTCGAGATCAACGCCGCCGTCCTTGATGCCGTAGGTCAAGACTTTGCCCCGAGCGAAGGAACCATCGGCAATCGTGCCGGCGATCTTTTCGATCGTGCCACCAACGTTTTTGATATCGCTGGCAATCACGTGACCCGGCTGAAGATCGTTCTGGTTGGCGTCAACCCCGATGGCGAACAGGTTGCGGTCCTTGGCCGCCTGCAGGACACCAAGACCGGCGGCCGCAGCAACCTGGAAGACGACGTCGCTCCCGCTGTCATAGAGCTGTTCTGCGGCCTGCTTGCCCTTGGCCTGGTCATCCCAGGCACCACCAAGCGTTTTGCGTTCGACCTTCATGGCGGAGTCGATGCTCTTTGCGCCATTTTCGTAGGCGAACATAAATGATGTGGTCACGGGATCACTGTCGCCACCAACCACGCCCAACGTCTTGTCTGGATTCATTCCTGCAATGGAAGTATCGGTTGTTGCCATCGCCGCGGCGGCACCGGCCAGGAACGCCGACTCCTCTTCAACGAAGTCGACACTGGTGACATTGCCATCGACGTCGTTGATGTCGAAGTCGAGATTGACAACAGGGGTCTTCGGATGGGCCTTGGCCGCCACCTTCAACGGATCTTCGAAGCCATAGGCAATCGCGAACACGATGTCCGCGTCTTCAAACGCCGCGTCGACGAGGTTCTGGTACTTCGCCGCATCGAAGTTTGCCTCAAGCGTGCGGGTCTCGGCCCCCGCCGCCTTCAGCACATCGATGCCCTCCTGACCCGAGTCGTAGAAGCCCTTATCGCCGAGCGCGCCGTTGATCAGATACACGACCTTCTTGCCTTTGAGGGCAGAGAGGTCACCGGCTGCGCCCGGCGCGGCAGCGACGGTGGCCGCAGTGGACTCGGCGGCCGACGTGGTCTCGACGGCGACGGCCGTGGTGTCGCTCGACGTCTTCGACGACGATGAACACGACGCCAGACCGGGTAGAACGAAGGAGGCGGCGGCGACAACGGCCAGGGAGCGGCGTGATCGGGGATACAGAGCAGACATGGGGACCTCCAACGAGACAGGACTCAGAGTGAGTCAAATCCTGACTCACTCTGAGTCAAGCACACCTCGGAGCGGCCAGCAAGCATCTCCGGTACCGTCACGGCCATGCCCGACGCCCTTGATCCGCTCAGCCCGTTCCGACTCGACGGTCAGGTGGTGATCCTGACCGGCGCCAGCTCAGGTCTGGGAGCCCGCTTTGCCCAGGTCCTCGATGCTCTGGGCGCCACGACCGTGTTGGCCGCCCGGCGCCTCGACCGTCTCACCGATCTCGCCGCTAGCCTGCAGCGCGCCGAAGCGGTGGCCTGTGACGTGGGCGTGGCCGGCGCCAACGAAGAACTCGTCACCCATGTGATGGCCACCCACGGACGCCTCGATGCAGTCGTCGCCAACGCCGGTATTTCTAACCCGGTGCCGGCGGTCAAAGAGGACCCCGAGGCGTTTCGCCATGTCGTCGACATCGACCTCGTGGCCCCCTACGCGCTGGCCCGGGCCGCCGTGCCGGCGATCCGCGCCGGAGGCAACGGTGGATCAATCGTGATGGTGTCGTCGGTCGCCGCCTTCGTGAGCACGCCGTTGCTTCCGCAGGCGGGCTACGTCGCCGCCAAGGCTGGGTTGGCTGGACTCACCCGCGAGCTCTCGGTCCAGTGGAGTCGCTACAACATTCGCGTGAACGCGCTGTGCCCGGGCATGTTTCCATCGGAGATGACGACCGACGTGGTCGAAAATCCCGCCATCAAAGACGCCTTCGAGGGCGCAATCCCGCTGCGTCGTCTCGGCGCAACCCACGAACTCGACGGCGCCCTCGCGTTCCTCGTGTCCGGAGCGTCGAGCTACATGACCGGCCAGACGGTCGTGGTAGACGGCGGCCTGGCCACTCAGTAGCCGCAGTGGTCGGGCGCACCGCCGCGACGATCAAGTCAACGTTGACTTTCGTCAACGTTGAACCGCACCTCAACGCAGCAGAAGTCGACCGTCCCGCAGAGTCTGATCGGCAACGCTAGAGATCGCCACTGTCGGCACACTCGGCAGGTAGGTATCGATGCGATCGTGCAGAGGGACGGCCCATGCATCGGGGACTCCTCCGGTCATCGCCCCCAGGATCGTGCCCACGAGACCGGCGTTGCAGTCAACATCGAGACCGGCACGTGCGAGGAGGGCGAACGACTCGGTGAGGTTTCCGTCACCAAACCACAACGACGCAGTCACGGCCCCAATGTTGGGCACCGCATGAATCCAGTTGTGGTCTTGGTGACGGACGGCGAACTCGGGCCAAACGTCATCGAAGGTCGCCGATGTGCGACAGATCTCCACACAGCGTTCGATCTCGCGGCGATACGACGACGGAGCAAGAAGGTCGCAGGCGATCGTCACGACTCGGTGCGGGTCATCGTTGGTGAAGGCAAGCGCGCTGAGCATCGCGGAAAACGCCG
>JAYSTV010000267.1:0-8324 GCA_043719425.1 Acidimicrobiia bacterium
AGCAATTCGGCCCTTTGGGGCGTGTTTCACGTGAAACACGTGATCCATCGTTCTCCGTCACCGTCCGGCATACGTTTCACGTGAAACACCGCCAGCGAGTGAACCGAGCGTTTGACGTTCTGTAGTTGTGCGTTTCGGCGCTTGCCGTCCGGGCGAGTGCTTCACCCGTTCGGCGTGTTTCACGTGAAACACAGACCAAAGGCCGAGTTTAGAAGAGTGGGGTCTTCGCCGGGATGCCGATGCTGCGCGGATAGGTCGATGAGCAGAGGGACACCTGCTCGGCGACGAAGAACCGGAAGTCGTTGGACGCGGAGGGTCGTCGGGCGAGTCCGAGTCGGGCCAGACCGCGGTCGGACCAGCGGTCCTCACCCGCCGGGGGTTCCGAGACGACCAGAACGCCACCGATCCGCAGAAAGCCGGCCGCACACTCGGCGGTCACCGACGGCGCGGCAAAACCTCGGGCCACCACCGCGTCGAAGCCAGCTCGTAACTTCGAACAGTGGGCAACCTCCTCGGCTCGGCCAACCTGCACCGTGCATCGATCAGCAAGGCCCAGCTCGGCCAGCACAGTTGTCAACGTGGCCATTCGCCGCTGTTGACTATCGACGAACGCCCACGTAGAGACAGGCCAGGCGTCGGCCAGGATCAAACCGGGCACGCCGCCGCCGGAACCAAGGTCGACGATCCGTAGGGGGGCGTTGGCGTCGTGCACGCCCAGCGCCTCGTGCATGACCTGCCCGAACCCATAGGCATGATCCACGTGGATCTGCAGCGGACCAGGACCCAAATAGCCAAATGCCCTCGCCTGAGCGAGGGCACTGGCAACTCCGGGCGATACGCCGCGGAGGGGCTCGTTGATCGGCGCCGGTGGCACCGGGTTGGTCACGCCGGAACGAGCACGACGCGGCGGTACGGATCTTCGCCTTCACTTTGGCTGACCACGCCGGCGATGCCACCGGCCGTGTCGTGGACGACCTTTCGGTCCATGGCACTCATGGGCTCGAGCACCCGACGCTCGCCACTGGACTGAACCTCATCCGCCACCTTGTGCGTGAACGCCTCGAGAGCCAATCGACGACGCTCGCGGTAGCTAGCCACGTCGAGCAGGACCCGCACGGAGGTCTCCCCAACCTGGTGGAAAATGACCGTACGGAGAAGTTCTTGAACAGCCTGCAGGGTCTGGGCCTTCGGTCCGATCAGAACTCCAAGTCCCGAAGGATCGCCATCGATGCGGAACTCGAGATACGGGCCCTGTGACCCCGTGGTCACCTCGGCCGACACGCCGAAAGCTTCGAGTAACCCCGTAAGGAACACGGTTCCCGCGGCGATCACCGCCGCATCGTCCGGGGAGCCGGCTGCATCGCGGGGCGGACTATCCGGCCGGCGGCGGGGGGCACGGGCGGGTGGAGCTTCGCTGGTCGTCTCCGCCGCGCTCGCCCGGGGAGTGCGGGCACGACCCCGTGAGCTCTCGGCCTTCGGGCGCGGCGACGTCGGGCGCACCCGGGCCCGAACCCGGGACTCCCCGCGTACTCGACCGAACAAGCCGGCCTTGGCCTCTTCGAGAACCTCGATCTCCGCTTCATCCTCCCCGACCCCCAACTGCTCGAGGGCCGTGACTTTCGCTTCCGCGACCGACTTCCCCGTGACTTCTACCCATTCCATGGTCAACGACCTTTCCTCTGTTTGGTCGGCGCTTTCGACGCGCCTTTCGTTTGAGCTTTTGCCGATTTCGTCGGCGGTGCCGACACCGGCCGGTTTCGAGCGTTACCTGTCCGCGAGGCCGTGGGCGTAGGCACTTCGGGAGCGGTTTTGGCCAAGGCCGATTGACCGTTGGCGTCGGTTCGTCGAGCGACCGTTTCCACCCCGTCGGTGCCCTTCGCCAGCGCTTTCATACCCTTGGCCGGCTTCACGTAGGGAGCCGGCGCATCGGCGAGCACCGGTTTCGGATTTGTCTTATTGAGAACCTCTTGCTGGACCAGTGTCCACAGGTTCGACGCCAACCAGTACACCACGAGGCCTGCCTGAGCTTGGAAGCAAAACAGGGCGAAACCCACTGGGAGGATCTTCATAATTTGCTGCATCTGCGCGGCCTGTGCGGTGGTCGCCGGATTGAGCTTGTTTGCCCGAATCTGCTGGGCGAATCCGGTCGCGGCGATGGCCAACACCATCAGCAAATACGGCAGCCGCGTGCCAAAACCGCCAGTCACGCTCGACGCGGTCTCGGCGAGATTGAGCCCGAACGACTTGAGCTTGCCACCGTCGTTAATGATGGCTCGGTACATCTCGGAGTTCTTGGCGAGATGCTTCGGCGCCGACACCTGGACCTGCATCCACGACATTGTGCCGGTGCCGGTCAACCCGCGAATGACCTGGTAGAGGCCAAAAAAGACAGGAAGTTGCAGGAGGAGGGGAAGGCAGCCGGCGGCCGGATTGATCTTCTCCCTCTTGTAGAGCTCCATCATTTCGGCGTTGAGCTTCTGCTTGTCCTGGCCGAACTCAGCCTGGAGCTTCTTGACCTCGGGTTGGAGTCGAGCCATGCCCTGCATCGACCGGGTCTGCTTGAGCGTGAGAGGGAACAACACCAGCCGAACAACCACCGTCAGCAGGATGATCGCCAGCCCATAGGAATTGGTGATCTGGAAGAAAAAGGAAAGGACGGAGCCCAGTGCGTCGATCAAGACGCCCTCCTTGGTTGGTAGCGACAGGGCGATGCCCGGTGGGACGAAACAATCATGAGGCGCTCCGGGCCGATCCGGACACCGATGACGTTGACGCCGGGACCGGGTCGTAGCCGTGGCCCCCACCGGGACGACACCGGCCGATGCGTCGAATGGTCAGCCAGCTTCCTTGAGCGGCCCCGTGAGCGGTGAGTGCATCGACCGCGTAGGCCGAACAGGTGGGCTCGAACCGACACGGCGAGGGTCGGCCGGCGAGCACTCGACGGTACAGACGCACGGGAGCGAGAAGGATTCGAGCGGGGAGGGTCGGGCTCATGACCGAGCTCGCGCACCTGATGAACGAGCAATGATGACCGGGCCGGCGCGTCGACCGATGTCGGCGACAAGGCCGGCGACCGCAGACTGCAGTTCTGACCAGGTACAACGATCGCTGGGTCCGCTGACCCGCACAAGCAGGTCACCCGGGGGGAGCTGCGCCGCTGACGCCTCCAGGAGGCTCCGGAGCCGACGGCGGATGGTGTTGCGGGCAACAGCATTGCCGACGGATGTGGGCACTGCGTAGGCCACGCACACAGAGGCGTTGTGGGCGGACCAACTCGCCCGGAGCGGACCGGATCGGGCGCGCACGGTCGAGGCCTGGAGGGCCCGAAACCGCCTCGGGCTGCTCACTCGACCAACCGAAACGTGCTCGACTCCGCGCGCGTCACCCATACCCGGCACAACATCGGGCGGCATTGGGTGATCGCCAGACACTGTCCGGCTCCTTCGAAGACGCGACGTCCTCAGGCCGACAGCTTCGACCGACCCTTGGCCCGACGGGCCTTGAGGATGGCACGGCCACTGGCGGTGGCCATCCGGGCGCGGAAGCCGTGCTTCTTGGACCGCCGACGGTTGTTGGGCTGGAATGTGCGCTTCACGACTGAACCTTCCGTTCGCCACCCACTCGGCGGCAGTAGAACCCGACAAGGTTAGGGGCTGGCGGACGGGTCGCCGGACACGCCCGGTTGTTGGCGGAAATCGGACTTCGCGTGTTGGTGCTGCGGCGCTCCGCTGCTCGCTGCCCGAGCTTTGTCGCGTGGCGGCCGCCAGACTCGCCCGGAGACGCCTTGTGGCCCGGGTGGTAGCGTCACGCGCCCTTTCCCCGGACGGTTTTTGGGGTCATCGGTCATACGTACACCTAGTTTCCACACCTGTGGAAAACGTTGTGGAACAAGCAAGGACTACGGCACATCATGGCTGACGAGGCTGCTTACCCGTGGGAGGTCGTGAGCGACCGGATACGACGCGCCCTGGGCGACGCGGCGTGGGGCGCGTACTTCAGTGATGCCCGAGCGCTGGTCTTCGACGATCACCGGTTGGTACTTGCTGTCGGCCACGCCTTCGTCAAGGACCGGATTGAACAGCGCTACATGGAGACGCTCCAAGCGGCGGTCACGGCGGTCACGGAAACGTCGACGAGCGTTGAGATCGAAGTAATGCCCCGATCGGAGCAGTCCCGCCCCACGACCTATGGGGCCGACGACATTTTTAAGGCCAACGAGCGCATGGCCGCTCCAGTCGTCGACGACGCCTCCACGAAACCGGTTCCGCCCGAGACCGCCCCGCGACCCGCCGAAGTCATCGGCTCCATGCTGAATCCCCGCTACACGTTCGACGATTTTGTGCAGGGAACGAACAATCGCTTTGCCTGCAACGCCGCCATGGCCGTGGCGGAAAAGCCAGCCCGATCGTATAACCCACTGTTCATCTATGGCGATTCGGGCCTTGGGAAGACGCATCTTCTCCAAGCAATTGGCCACTACGTACGCGAAATGTACCCGCAGAGCCGAGTGCGATATGTGTCAACGGAGACCTTTGTAACAGAGTTCGTCGACGCCATCCGAACGAATACGACCAACTCCTTCAAGCGTAGGTACCGCGATGACTGCGACGTCCTCCTGGTCGACGACATCCAATTCATGGAGGGCAAAGAAGGAACGCAGGAAGAGTTCTTCCACACGTTCAATTTTCTCCATCAGTCGGGTCGCCAGATCGTTCTCTCCAGCGATCGACCACCGAAGTCGATCGCCACCCTCGAGGATCGCCTGCGTAGTCGATTCGAGTGGGGGCTGACCACCGACGTGACCCCGCCCGATCTTGAGACCCGTCTCGCCATCGTGCGTAAAAAGGCCGAGCGCGAACGGATGACCGTGCCGATCGACGTTCTCACGTTCATCGCCACCCACATCACCGACAACATTCGAGAACTCGAAGGTGCACTCAACCGGGTGTGTGCATACGCCGGGCTGAACCGGGAGACACTGACCCTCGCACTGGCCGAACAGGTCCTGTCCGACCTTCTCACCGGCAACGAACCCCGGCCGGTAACCGCTAAGGCAATCCTCGAGGCCACGGCCGAGCTGTTTGGCTTTTCCATCGCCGATCTTACCGGCCAGTCCCGGCGTCGCCCGCTCGTCACCGCCCGCCAGGTCGGCATGTACGTCTTTCGAGAGCTCACGGCCTTCAGCTATCCGATGATCGGTCGCGAATTCGGCGGACGCGATCACACCACCGTCATCCACGCCGTCGAGAAAATCACCGAACAAATGAAGGAACGTCAGGCCATTTTCGACCAGGTCAACGAGCTCGTCCGGGTCATCAAACTGGGCGGATCCGCCCGAGGACCGCGGTAATGACCGCGAAAGCTCTCGAACGACCGGGGGACAAGGCCGTGGATAACTCTGTTCACCTGGGGATTTCTGGGCACCTTTCCCCACCCCACGTCGCGCTGAACCGCCCGACCGGGGAACATGTGGACGACCGGCGCGCCGGGGCATACCGTCTGAACAGCCAAAACGGCCGTTCTCCACAATCCACAGGACCTACAAGTCCTACTACCTCTTTCTCTCTATCTTCTTTCTTTGTACAGCAAAACTTCGCTGTGCCGCCCACAGCCTCCGAGTCGACCAACATGGTCGCCGCCGGATCCCCACCCATGAAATTTGTTGAAGCGAGGTCGTTGTGAAGTTCCGTTGTGAGCGCGACGTTTTGGTCGAGGCCTTCTCGGCCGCTGGCCGTGCCGTTGCCACTCGTGTCGCGCTGCCGGTCCTGTCGGGCGTTCGGGTCGCCGTTGACGGGGCCACGCTGTCGCTGGCGGGCAGCGATTTAGACCTCACGATCGAATCCTCGGCCACGGCCCAAGGCGAACGCGATGGTGTGGCGGTGCTGCCGGCCAAACTCGTCGCCGACATTCTCCGTGCGCTCGAACCCGGTGCTGTCGAAATCACCGTCGACGGCGAGAGTGCCGAGATCCGAGGCGGTCGTTCGGTGTTTTCCGTGCGCACCCTTCCGGCTGCGGAGTTCCCCCGCCTCGCGTCGGCCCAGCCCGGCGGAGTCACGATTTCGTCGTCGGCCCTCGCCGACGCCATCCGTCAGGTAGTGCCCTCGGCCAGCACCGACGACTCCCGCCCAATCCTGACCGGCGTGTTGCTCACCGCTGAAGCTGGCGGCTTGCGTCTCGTTGCCACGGACTCTTATCGCCTTGCCGTTCGTGATCTTCCGGGCACAACGGTGCTCCAGGAGGGTCAGAGCGTGCTTGTGCCCAGTCGGGCCTTGGCCGAAGTGGCGAGGGCGCTCGGGTCGGGAACGGAGGTCACCCTCCACCTGGGTGACCGTGAGGCCACGTTCTCGGTTGGTGGTGTGCGCATCACTACACGTCTCATCGAGGGTCAGTATCCGCCGTACCGCAATCTGATTCCGGCGCAACTTCCCAACACCCTCACCGTGTCGCGCACGGCATTGCTCGACGCTCTGCGCCGAGTTCGACTTCTCGCGAAAGATGCCACCCCGGTGCGGTTGAAATTGTCGGCCGAGGGCCTTGAGCTGGTGGCCATCACGCAAGACATCGGTCAGGCCAACGAAGACGTCGAGGCCACCTACGTGGGCGGTGACCTCACCGTGGCCTTCAATCCCGAGTTCCTCCTCCGCGGGGTCGAGTCGGCCGAAACCGAGATGATCACGCTGCAAACCACGGATCATCAGAAGCCGGCCGTTGTGCGGCCGGTTGGGAACTCGGACTACCTCTACCTCCTCATGCCGGTCCGCGTCTCCTGACGCACCGGCGGCGAGTCGTTCTGAACCGGTGCGCCTCGATCGGGTAGAAGTTCAGAACTTTCGCAGTTATCGCGAGGCGGAGCTCACCTTGGCCCCCGGGCTCACGGTGCTGGTCGGGGCGAATGGATCGGGCAAGACCAACCTGCTCGAAGCCATTGGCTATCTCGCCCGCCTGTCGTCGTTCCGGGGGGCACCCCCCGATGCTCTCGTGCGTTCCGGCGTGGGCGTGGACGCCGATGCGGGTGATGCTGCGGTCGTTCGGGGCTTCGGCGAAGACGGATCGCGTCGTCTTGAAATCGAGACCGAGATCGCCCCAGGCCGGCGGAACCGAACCTTGGTCAATAAGCAGCCGCTGGCCCGAGTGCGCGAACTCGCCCGGTCGTTCAGCGTGAGCGTGTTCAGTCCCGATGATCTCGTGCTGATCAAAGGTGGGCCGGGGGAGCGTCGGGACTACCTCGATGAGCTCATCGGGTGCCTGCATCCGCGAAACGAAGCGGTTCTGGTCGACTTTGACCGCACATTACGTCAACGAAACGCGTTGCTCAAACAGAGCGCCGGGCGACTTGATGGATCGGCCGCCCTCACCCTCGACGTGTGGGATGCCAAGCTTTCCTCGGTCGGCTCCGAGGTCGCCCGGCTCCGGTCAGACCTCATTGCGCGTCTCGGCCCCATGGTCGAGCGGGCCTACGATGACATTGCCGATCGACCCGCCGTTGTGTCGCTCGCTACCCACCCGTCATGGAACGGCACGCTGGCCGACGCGCTGGCGGAGGGGCGGACGGACGATGTCCGTCGGGGCGTGACCCTGCTCGGCCCCCACCGTGACGATGTCGAGGCTCGAATCGATCGTCGGCCGTCGCGAACTCACGCCTCGCAGGGTGAACAACGCACGTTGTCGCTCTCGCTTCGGTTGGCCGGGCATCGACTGCTCGCCGAGGAGCTCCAGGCCACGCCACTCCTCCTTCTCGACGACGTCTTTTCTGAACTCGATCCGGCCCGCAGTAACGCCCTCATTCGCCATCTTCCTGCTGGTCAGGCCGTATTGGCCACGGCTGGGGTGCTGCCCGTGGCGGCGGCGGTCGAGTTGGTCTACCGGGTCGTTCGCGAGCCCGACGAACGCTCCAAGGTGGCTGTGGACAAAGTTGTGGAAACTGTGGATAGCAAGCGCGCTGAGCATCGCGAAGGCATTCTCGGGGCGGTACTCGGGGCGGTTCCAACGTGAACAGCCGGGGTCGCGGGCCCAAAGGCGGAGACCCGCACGCGTCGCTGCCCGCCGGGGTGCGGCCGCTGCGGCAGTCGCTCGGTGAGATGTCCACCCGGCTGGGTCTGGCTGCTCCCGACACCCTGCATTCGCTCTTTACCGGGTGGGTTGACCTCGTGGGTGAGCCGCTGGCCAGCCACGTTACGCCCACCGGCCTGCGCGACGGGGTGCTACGTCTCCGGGCCGACGAGCCCGCGTGGGCGGCCCAAGTTGGCTACCTCGGCGCGGAACTCGTGGACCGGATCAATGAGCGGGTGGGTGCCGTGGTCGTCCGTGAACTCGCGGTTTCGGTG
>JAYSTV010000268.1:0-3399 GCA_043719425.1 Acidimicrobiia bacterium
TAGCAGAGTGCCCCGCCGGAAACGATGTTGAGCGCGTGCACGAACGGATGCTCCGGACCGTCGTACAGCGTGTAGATGGTTTGCCCGTCGCGCGAGGTAACCCGGTCCACGGGCCGACCACGCATCGGTCCTTCCTCCCGTCCAATCGGCTGCGGCGCCGGGGCGATCGATTTGGTCACCAATCGAAGACCCGGTTTCGCCGTGGCGACGGCGACGGGCCGCACCCAATACGCTCCCTCACCGGCCGACTCGGTCATGTACATCGTGGAGGCATCCGGCGACACGGCATCGAACTCCCAACGCCCGGGCAGGTCGACATTGTTGATGCCCGTCTTGCGAACAACCACGAACGACGATGACGTTCGCGTCGCCGGCGACTCCACCGCTCCGAGCACGAGCGCAGAACCATCCGGTGACGGACCTGCGGTCGTTCCACGAATCGTGACCACCGGCAACCGCCAACGGCCAAGGACGACCGTCGTCCACGACCCGCGGCGGACGACCGTCGAATCGCCCTTGAGTGTGACCCGCCAGCCGGTCGGACTGGCGGGGGCTGGTATCGGCGAAAGGAGCAGCGTCAGCGCAAGAGTCACCATCACGATTCGTTTCATGGCTTATCTACCCCGCCGGTCCGGGATCGGTTCCATCTTCGCCACGAGTCGTTTCGGCGCCAGCATCGCGTAGCTCTCGGTGATCAGCTCGCTGATCTCGTCCCAGTCGGTGTCACCGTCGATCACCATCCCCGCGATGTCGGGCCACCACGCCGGAACGAAGGCAACGAAGCCACCGATGGTCAGCCCGAACACTGCGGCTACATCAAAGGCATGGGCGAGCCAGAACCCGGCCGTGAACGGCGCCCGTCCGACCCACACCAAGCTCGACACCCCAATCATGGCGAAGCCGATCGATCGGGCTTCAGCAACCGCCTCCTGCACACCCGGGAAGCATCCTGCCCGGCACCTCGTCGATCCTTGGTCTACCGTCCTGCCATGACCGCTGACGCCGCCATCCGTTCGCGAGTCGGCGAGATTCCCGCCCCGATGTTCGACGACATCCCGGTTGCGAGAGCACGACCCCTCCGCGAGGCGCGCGTCGCCATCCTCACGACCGCCGGCTTGCGCGCCGCCGGCGAGGCGAAGCTGTGGCGGACCACCGATGCGTCGTTCACTGTGTTCCCGAGCGACGCCCGCGATATGCAGCTCTCCCACTTCTCGCCGAATTTCGACCGGACCGGTTTCGCCGCCGATATCAACGTCGTCTACCCGATTGATCGGCTCAACGAAATGGCCGCCGACGGTGAAATCGGCTCGGTGGCGAGTCGCCATATCTCGTTCATGGGTGCCCAAACCGACGGTACATTTTCGACGATCCTGCTCGACAGTGGACCGGCCGCCGCACAGGTGCTTCTCAACGATGGCGTCGACGTCGTTCTCCTGACTCCCGTTTGACCCCTCTGCACGCGCACCGTGGGTGTGCTCGCACGAGTTTTCGAGGCCGCCGGTATCGCCACCGTGGGGCTCTCCATCGTCCGCCGCCAAGCCGAGAACGTGAAAGCTCCTCGCTTTCTCCACTGCGAGTTCCCGTTGGGCCGCCCGCTCGGCAAGCCCAACGATGCACCGTTTCAACTCGATGTGATTCGTCGAGCGTTTGCGCTGCTCGACCGCACCGACGTGCCCATTATCGAGGACCACCCCGACGTGATCGAAGACGAGGTCGATCAACCGGCCAGTTGCGCACTGCCTCCCAGACTGGACCGGACCCTGCACCCGGCCGTCGATGAGGCGCTCGGTCTCCGCCCGGCCTACAACCGTCACCTTCTGGCCAGCGCCGGACGAACCGCCATGGGACGCGTTGGCGGCCCGGACCAGATCGCCGACCTCGTGAGTCGAATGGTGCAATTGGCTGAGAGCGCGACGCTGGCCGACGCCGGATTCGACGCGGACACCGCCCGGGGCGCCAGCCAGGACATTCGCGCCTATTACGAGGAAGCGGCCCTCGCCCTCGCCGAACACGTTCCGGGCGCTCGTCAGATCGAAACTTGGATGTACACGCAGACACAGACGGGCCTAGTGATTCGGGCCGCCGTCGCCGCCCTCAAGGCCGCGGGGGCTGATCCGGGAGTCTGGTCCTACCTGCTCCCGGGCAACCAGGCATAGGCCCAGTTCTGGGCATTGGGCCGGGAATCCCCTCTGGGATTCCAGCTCTCTCCAGGTAGGCGCGTTGTTCGGCTGACGCGGAGCCGCTCCAAACAGCGTCTCGTCGCCGGACCACCGATCATGCCGAAGTTCTCCACTCACGTTTCGCCGCGCAGATCGGCCCTCCTTCGCGCACAGAACATGCCGGTCGACGCGCAGATCGGGACCGAAATGCCGGTTCTTCACCGAAACTGGCCGATCTGCGCGGGAAGTGCGTCGATCTGCGCGGAGATGGTGTCGATCTGCGCCGGCGGCGCGTCGAACTCGAGGCCCTCGAACACGAGCACAGGGCGCGCGAACCCTGCATTTGGCGACGGGCCGAACACGGCCCCCGGCTCGCTACAGGTATGTGCGCTTGGTTTTGCTAACGCGAAAGCCTCGACGGGATGGGTTGCGACAGGTGACGCCCGACTTCGCCGACGTGCAGGTGAACACGCCGCGCTTCCACGTGGCGCCGTAGGCCACGCTCGGATAGTTCCCGGCCACGGTGTCACCGGCACAGACGGTGTACGCCCTGCCGGTCTCGGCCAGACCGATATCTTCCCAATCGAAGTCACAGTTTGCCGGGCGCTTCGGCAGTTTGGCCGTGGAGTCCTTGACCAGACAACGAAGGCGCTGGACGCCGTTGTCGACGAAGTACAGACACTGGATACCGCCGGTCGGTGACTGAAATCCGTCGGAACCGGCTGGAGGAGCGATGGTCGGAGCCGCCGTCGGTGCGGCAGTTGGCGCCACCGTTGGAGCAGCCGTTGGAGGGACGGTCGTGGACGGGGGAACGACGGCAATCGTGGTGCTGGTCGTCGTCGTGAGTGCTGTGGTGGTGCTCGTGGCCGGCAGATTTACCGTGGTTGTGTCGGCCGCCGAGTTGTTCGACGCCGTCACGTCTCCAAGCGACACCGGCGGCACAATCGTGACCGACGACGTGATCGTGCCGGTCGCCGTGGCCGATACGGCCGAACTCACCGTGAAAACGGCCGAGGTGTAGGCACTCAAGGAAATGGACCGGCTGATCGGCCCCGAGCCGGTGGTCGATCCGCCACACGAGTCGGCCGGTGCGACCGTGCAGGCCCAGATTGTCCCGGTGTGATTGGCGGGCGGCGAATACAGCACGTTGATACCCGACACTGGCGAACTCCAGTTGTTGGTCACCGTGATCTTGGTAACGACCGAGGCACCTTGGTCAATCGTGGCCTTGTCGTCAGTG
>JAYSTV010000269.1:0-3393 GCA_043719425.1 Acidimicrobiia bacterium
CCCACCAGCCGCCGACGATCATTGCCGAGGTCCATGCCCCGAGAGCAATCAGCAGGGCCCAACCGACGCCGACGTTTTGGCGTTGGTAGACCCAGCGAAACAGAGCGGCCGGCGCCAGAGCATGGAGGAGATAAATCGACAGGGTGACGGTGCCTGCGCCCGCCAACGTTCGCACGACGCGGGTCGTCGAGAACCGGGTGGCGAGCAGCAACACGAGGCCGATGCCGAGCAACGACGAACCGACCGTGGTCACCACGTAGAGCGGACTGTCGTACTTGATCGGGGGGTCAAAGAACGGTGACGACGGAGCAGTGCCCCAGGCCCAGCGGAACCGATCGGTGCCGCCAGCAAACGACACTCGGGTCATGATCGACGAGATCGCATAGCCGCTGGCGAGCATTGCCGCTCCAGTCGCGGCGAGCTTTGTTTGGAATTTACGGTCCTGCCACTGTTGGCGACCAATCCACATCCCGATGAGCCCGAAGGCCAACCACGGCAGCAGCGGATGGGCGCCCCAGAACAGCATCGAACCGGCAAACCCTCGCGGGTTCGACAGACCGATGCGACTACCGCTCGGATCACGCATCACGAGCCACGACAGGTCCTCACTGAATCGCTCGGGGTGGCGCTCCGTCGCCAAGAACACCACAAGCCGGAACGCGAACGTAAGTGCAGTGATTGTCAGTGCACTTAGGAGAAGGAGCGATGATCGTCGAACCTTCGTCCAGGGCGCGAGGAGGATGAGGTAGACGCCATAGAACGGCAAGATCGTTCCTGGCCACACGGTGTTGAACCACATGCCGATGACGAGAAGGAACAGCCCGCGTCGGATGGGCACCCAAGGCGAGTAGCCCTCCTTGCGGGAGAGCAGCGTGAGCCCGATCCCGAAGATCGTGACGAGAGCAGCGGCGAAGCGAGTGGTGAGAGGACCTTGGTACAGATCGACGGCTCGGGCCAACGGACCACGAAACGCCTCAGGCCACGACTGTCCCCGGAGCGTCCCGAGGTTGAAAGCGACAACGTAGTTCTGGGAAAAGACGCCCACCAGCGCGGCGGCGCGGGCCACGTCAAGCGACGCAACCCGCGAGCGCGTGAGTCCAGCAGACGACTCCGTCATGTCGAACCCACGGGTGTCGCGAGCAGTGAAGCGCAGCGGAGCAGCGCAGCACCAGAAAGCGCAGCCGCAGCACGGGCCACGTCAAGCGACGCAACCCGGGCTCGCATTGGACTCAGCTGACCAGGCCGAGGTTCTTGACCTCAGCGAGTTCCTCTTGCAGTTCGTTGGTGGTGACGGCGATCTTGGCCTTGGCAAAGTCGTCGATCGGCAGACCTTCCTTGACCGACCACGACGATCCGTCGCTCACGACCGGGAAGCCGAACTGCAGACCTTCGGGGATGCCATATTCACCGCGGCTGATGACGGCGAGCGACGCCACCTCACCGGCGGGCGTGGGATTCCAGATGCTGGTGACCGAATCGATGGCGGCATTCGCCGCGGATGCCGCCGACGAAAGGCCACGCGCTTCGATGATGGCGGCACCGCGCTTCTGCACGGTGGAGATGAAGTCACCGTCGAGCCAGGCGTGGTCGCTGATCACGTCGAAGGCCGCCTTGGCACCGATGGTGGCGTTGCGGGCGTCGGGATACTGCGTGGCCGAGTGGTTTCCCCATATGGTCATGTGAGCCACGTCGGCCACCGGCACACCCGCCTTGGCGGCGAGCTGAGCCTTGGCCCGGTTCTGATCGAGGCGAGTCATGGCAAACCAGCGGTCGGCCGGCACGTCCCGCGCGTTGGAGCGGGCGATGAGGCAGTTCGTGTTGCAGGGGTTGCCGACGACCACGACTCGGATGTCCGACGCCGCGTTCGCGGCGATGGCCTGGCCCTGGGGCTTGAAGATTCCGCCGTTGGCGCTGAGCAGATCGCCGCGCTCCATTCCGGCCTTGCGGGGCATAGCGCCAACCAGCAGAGCCCAGCTCGAACCGGAGAACGCATGGTTCAAGTCGCTCGTTGGTTCCATGCCAGCGAGCAGCGGGAAAGCACAGTCGTCGAGCTCCATGCACACGCCGTTGAGTGCCTTCAGCGCCGGCTCCACTTCGAGCAAACGCAGCACGACCGGCTGATCAGGGCCGAGCAACGCGCCAGAGGCGATACGAAACAGCAGGGAGTACCCGATCTGGCCGGCGGCGCCGGTCACAGTCACATGCACAGGAGGCTTGGTCATAGTCCGCTCAGCGTATTCGCCCCGCCCGAGAACACGGACCGCACGCGTCGCCGAGCTTGCTACTCGACGATGGCGCTCGTGCTCACCAGGCGTTCATTGCCCGAGGGCAAGGCGAACGGCACATGCACGAGGTCGCTACCGCGCCATTCCCACACTGGGCCTCCGTTCGGAGGTGTCCGCGCCTTCAGGCGGATCGGCCCGGACACGAACACATTCGGTTGCAGTGCCTCGATTGCCTCGACCACCTCGGGGCTGTCGGCGAACTCGACCGGCAGCGCCACGATGAGGTCAAGTCGGAGTTCCCACGCCTTCTGCTGTTCGGCACCCAGCTGCGGACTGATCTGGGCCATCAAATATTCCGTCGTGCCCGGTGCCGGCACCGGATTGACTCGACCGATCAAGATCGAACTCGCGCCGTCTTCCGAGCGTTCGAGCTTCCAGACACCCTCCGCTTGCATCGTCGGAAACAGCACGTGGAATTCCCACTCGACGCCGCGACCGTCGCGGCCGACGTTCTCGCCAACGATCAGGTACTGCCGGGCATCGATCGCCACAGCACTCGTTGCTTTGGTAACGAACGGCTGGAGTTCCGCCGCGCTGAACGGCCGGACCTCGGTGGCCACGACGATCGCATGTTTCGCGCCCGACTTCTCGCTGTGGGGCGCGTCGATCGCAGTATTGGTGGTCTCGACTGTCTTCTTGCGGAACAACCCCACAAGTGCCTCGCTTTCGAACGATCGTCGATACCCCTATCGGCACAATCGTCCGTCGGACTAAGGACCAATCCGCCGGAGAGTTCAGTGTCGAAAGTGGCGGCGGCCCGTGAAGACCATGGCCATGTCGTGTTCGTTGGCGGCGGCGATGACCTCGTCGTCGCGCACCGAGCCCCCAGGCTGGATCACCGCTCGCACTCCAGCGCTAGCCAACAGGTCGAGGCCGTCACGAAACGGGAAGAACGCGTCGCTGGCCACGACCGAACCGGTCGCTCGATCGGCGGCCTTGGTCACGGCAATGCGGGCCGCATCCACGCGACTCTGCTGCCCTGCCCCGATGCCGATCGCTTGCCCTTCGGCAGCAATGACAATGGCGTTTGAGGAGACATGCGCGCATACGACCCACGCGGCGAGGAGATCGTTCCATTCACGATCGGTAGGTATTCGCGCGCTTACGA
>JAYSTV010000270.1:0-8213 GCA_043719425.1 Acidimicrobiia bacterium
CCAATGGTGGGTGGGCCGTGGCCGTCGCCACCCTCGGCTACGAGCGAGCGGGCCTTGCGTCGTCGAAAGCGGCTGGACTCGTTCGTGCCGAAGCGGGGACGCCGAGCGGCCAACTGGGACGCCGGGTCGGCGACATTGTCGCTGACGCTCGTCGTCGTGGTGAAACCGAAGACGAAACCGCGGCGGGGCGTTTCACGGCGCTGGCCGGCGTGGCCCGTACGCACGGACGAACCGACGACGCCTTAGCTCGCCAAGCGCTGGCCGACGTCTACGTGCACGAGAAGGCGGCCGAGTGGTCCGGGGCTCGAGCTCGGACCGGCGCCCCCACCGCCATGCTGGCCAAACTGGGGTGGACCAATGGTCTTCGGCGTTCGAGTCAGGTCGGACTTGGCCTCCTCGGGGCCGAGTCCATGCTCCGACACCCCGACACTCAGGGGGCCGGCCGCTTGGTCGACTTTGCGTTGTCGGTTCCGAGCGCATCGATTGCCGGGGGAAGCGACGAGATCCAGCGAAACATCATCGCCGAGCGTCTTCTTGGTCTCCCCAAGGACGTTTCGGTCGATACCGACGTTGCCTTTCGCGATGTTCGGAGCAGCGGATGACTACCCACACGCGCGAGCGGCGGGGCCGGGTCGTGCATCCCACCAATGCCGACTACAACGACCCCGGTGGCATCCACGACGACGCCACCGCCAAAGACCTTGGGTTCCGTGGCGGCACCATTGCCGGCTCGGCCCACCTCGACACGGTGGTGCCGTTGTTGCTCGAGGCCTTCGGGCCGGACTGGTTCGTAACCGGCGGGATATCGATCTACTTCCGGCACGCCACCACCGATGGTGAGCCAACGATGGCCGTCATCGACGAACCGGTCGACGAAGTCGCCCCGTGGACCAATCGGATGTTTCGCACCCGCATCGTGACGCCCGACGAAACACTGGTGGGGGAGGGGACGGCCAGCGTCGGGACAACGACGGGCTCCACCGAACTCGGCGGCCGTGACCTGCGACATGATCCGTCGTCGGCCCGAATCCTGGCCGGCATGGTTCGCGGACGGATCCTTGGCCCTGTTGTCGTCCAGATCGCTGCCGGTCGGGTGCGTCTTGGTTGCGAACGTCGCATCACGGAGGTCCTCGACTGGTACCGGGACGCATCGCCCTGGGGCGGTCCCATCGCCCCGCCGAGTGCCGTTGTTGACATCGTCGCATCAGCGGCGGCTGACCTCCTGACCTCCGAACTGGGTCCCGCCGTTGGGATGTGGGGCGCCCTCGAGGTCACCCACGTTCATGGCCCGGTCATGGTCGACCAGCCCTATGAGGTGACCGTCGAGATCGCCGCCGTGGCCGATAGCCCGAAGACCGAAATCCTTTGGACCGACGCCACCATGCGAACCGGTCAGACGGTGGTCGCGACCATTCGCATCCTCAATCGGTTTGTGAAGGCATCGTCACCGCTGTGGGCCTTGTCGTCCGCCGAACCAGCGTCCGACGCCAACCGCTAAGATTTCGGGTCCTCTATGTCGCCGTTTGTCGTAAGTGTCGCCGACCTTGTGCACCGGCCGTCGTCGCGTCGGACCGAGCATCTAAGCGGACCGACCTCGGAAATGGTGGTCACCGAGACGGTCGTGCCGGCGGGCGCCACGTTGAAGATCGACGTGGTCTTGGAAGCAGTGTCCGACGGTGTGCTCGCCACGGGCGACACCCGGGTGGAGTGGGAAGCCAATTGCCGGCGGTGTCTGACTCCGATCACTGGCTTGACTAGTTCGACCTTTCGGGAGCTGTACAGCGCCGACCCGGTCGAAGGGGAGACCTACCCCGTTCGCCACGAGAGCGTCGATCTCGAACTGGTCGCCCGGGAAGCTATCCTTCTCGACCTGCCTTTGGCACCGCTCTGTGGAGACGATTGCCTCGGGCTCTGCCCCACGTGTGGGGTGGATCGCAACGAAGACCCGTGCGCCTGTGCGGTTCCCGTGGCGGATCACCGGTGGGCGGCCCTCGACGGGTTGCGCACCACCCTCGCCGACGCATCGTCGGTCGAGTAATTCCCAGCAACAAGAACAGCGACAAGGAACCACGCCATGGCCGTCCCGAAGAAGCGCAAATCCCAGTCGAAGGTCCGCATGCGTCGTGCTGCCAACTGGAAGCTCGGCGCCCCGGCCCGCAGCAACTGCCCGAAGTGTGCGTCGGCCAAGCTCCCGCACACGGTGTGCCCGGTCTGCGGTTGGTACAAGGGCCGCCAGGCCATCGACGTCGCGTAGTACCTGCGCCGGCGTCCAGCCGCCATGGCTGAGTTCGTGCTGCCCATCGCCCTCGATGTCATGGGTGGCGATCACGCCCCCTCCCTGATTCTTGACGGCGCCCGTCAAGCCGTCGCTGCTGGCATTCCCGTCACCCTCGTGGGTCGCTCGGCCGATGTCGGCGACACGTTCGGTCTCGAACTTGTCGAGGCTTCCCAGGTCATTGCCATGGACGATGATCCGGCCAAATCGGTGCGGACCATGAAGGATTCGTCGCTCGTGCGGGCGGCTGAACTCGTCCGCAACGGCAAGGCCAGCGCGTTCCTGTCGGCCGGGAACACCGGCGCCACCATGGCCAGTGCCCTTCTCCGTATGGGTCGGATCAAGGGCGTTTCTCGCCCGGCCATCGCTACGCCAATTCCGGTTCCGGGGTCCACTCCCACGGTGCTTCTCGATGCCGGCGCCAACGCCGAGTGCACGGCCGAGTTCTTGATCCAGTTCGCTCAGATGGGGTCGGTCTACGCGCGTCACCGTTTCGGCCTTGACCGTCCCCGGGTTGGTCTGCTGTCCATCGGCGAAGAGGACGGCAAGGGAAATGCCCTGGCCAAAGAGGTCAACGCCATGTTGCGGGCCGGTGCGGCCGGGCCCCACGTGAACTTCATCGGCAACGTCGAAGGGCGCGACATCATGTCGGCCGAGGTCGATGTGGTCGTAACCGACGGCTTCACCGGCAACGTCGTGCTCAAGACCCTCGAAGGCGGCATGAAGTTCTTTGCCAGCAAGATCTTCGAGGCCTTCCTCGCCAACGACGAGACCAAGGCGGCGGCCAAGGTGCTGCTCCCGGCGCTGACGCCACTGACCGAGGCCCTCGACCCGAATACCTACGGCGGCGCCATGCTGCTCGGCATCGACGGCGTGGCCATCATCAGCCATGGCTCATCAAATGCCACAGCGGTGCTGAATGCCTGCAAGGTGGCACGTGACATGGTTCAGGGCGAGCTCGTCGAGGCTCTGCGTCTGGCGGTCGCTCCGCAGTAACGATCAGGCACAGCGAGCTCGTCGAGGCTCTGCCAGGTAGATTGTCCGGTTGTGACCACGCTTGATCGCCCTGCCGTCCTGACCATTGTCCGCGACCGTCTCGCCGACATCTTGGAGGTCGAGCCTTCATCGATTGCCGAAGGGGCGTCGTTCGTCGATGATCTCGATGCCGATTCGTTGGCCTTGATCGAGCTCGTCGAGGCGCTTGAAGAAGAAGTTGGCCGAACGGTTCCGGGCTTTCACATCGATGATGAGGACCTCCAGGATCTGAAGACGGTGCGCGATGCCGTCGACTACGTGACGGCCAAGCTCTAAGCCCTCGTGAACTCGTTCCAATCGTCGAGCGCGGCGGAGTTCGCGTCGTTGCTCGGCTACGAGTTCACCGACGAAGCGCTTTTTCGTCGTTCCCTCGCACACCGCTCGTGGTGTGCCGAGCACGGTGAGGTGAGCAACGAACGTCTGGAGTTTCTGGGCGATGCCGTGCTCGGACTGGCGGTAACGAACCACATCTACCGTAAGTATCCGGACCTGCCCGAGGGCGATTTGGCCAAACTGCGGGCGTCGGTCGTCAATGCCGCCAGCCTGGCCGAAGTAGCGGCCGAAATCGGGCTGGGGAAGCGGCTCCTGCTCGGCAAGGGCGAAGCTGCCACCGGCGGCCGGGAGAAGCCGTCAATCCTGTCCGACGCCCTCGAGGCCGTCATCGGCGCCGTGTACATCGACGGTGGTTGGGCGCCGGCCGAGGAACTGGTCCTGCGTTTGCTCGATGAGCGTATTGCCGACGATGCGCTCGGCCCTGGCGGCGGTGACTACAAGACCCGTCTGCAGGAACTGGTGGCCCGCCGCTTCGAACAGCTGCCGAGCTATCGCGTGCGCGGCGACGGTCCGGATCACGCCAAGTCATTCGTCGCCGAAGTGTTCATCGCCGGGGTATCGCGCGGGGTCGGCGAGGGTCGGTCGAAGAAGCAGGCCGAGCAGGCCGCCGCCCGAGTGGCGTGGTACGCCTTCGACTCGGGCGAAGCGACCGTTTAGCGACCGATTCGCGACTGTCGTCGATGCCGGAGTTACCTGAGGTCGAGACGCTTCGTCGGGACCTCGAAGCCACCGTGCTCGGTCGCACGGTCGTGTCGACCACGCTCGGCCGACTCCGATCGGTCCGTCGCTACGACGATCCCGAGCGGTTCGTCGCGCAAACCCAAGGCGCACGCTTCGTCGAGTTCGGACGACACGGCAAGTATCTCTATGCACGCTTATCAACAGACGAAACGCTCGTGGTCCACCTTCGGATGAGCGGCCAGATGCGATTGGCGGACTCCGCGGGGATGCCAACGGCTCCTCACACCCACGCGCGCTTTGCCCTCGACGATGGTCGCGAATTGCGCTTCATCGACCCGCGCACGTTCGGCGAACTTTGGGTCACCCGCAACGATCTCCCCGAGCTCGCCCACCTGGGCCCCGACGCGCTCGTGCTGCTCAACGATGCTCGTGCCTTTCGAGAAGCACTGCGGACCCGCCGCATGGCACTGAAGGGCGTCTTGCTCGATCAGGCGACACTCGCGGGCGTCGGCAGTATCTACGCCGATGAAGCCTGCTTCCGAGCGGGCCTGAGACCGACCCGCCTGGCGTCGTCAGTGAGTGGCCCGGGAGTTCAGCGGCTCCGTTTGGCCCTTCTGGAGGTGCTGGACGAGGGGATCGCGGCCCGAGGCTCCACTCTCGGCGACGGGCAGTACGTCGATCTCTGGGGGCGGCCCGGCGGCTACGGAGCGTCGCACCTGGTGCACGCCCGTGGCGGCCAACCCTGCGTTGCCTGCGGCGCCGAGCTGTGCCGGGTGATCGTCGCCGGCCGCAGCGCCGTCTACTGCCCGAAGTGCCAACGCTGATTGGGCAAACTATTCCGTACTTCGCTTTGCGCCTGCCGTAGCAACCGCTGTTTCGAACTCGTCGATGAATGACGGGAGACCACAGGTCGCCGCAACGCTTCGCAATTCGGCCAATGGCCGAGCAAGGGATCCATGAGATCGCTCGGGGTCGTCGTCGAAGAGCTGAGCGTGGGCAGTCTTGACGTCTCGCTGTGGTTTCGCCCGCGACGTCGATGACATCCGCGTTGGATCCTTCACCGGGTCGAAGGCCAGCGCGCTTATTACCTCTTGATGCCGGCGATGTTCGTTCGGTGTTTGCGGAACAAAAGCGCAGATTCTCCGTGCCTCCGCCTCAGGTTCCATTCCCGCAATCACGACTCCGACAGTGCCGGCGAACGTTGCGGCACCTTTGCGGAGCGATTCCTGACGATCAGGGGCACGATCGAGATCTCTCGCAACAATGACGATGTCGGGCTGAGGCTCTATCGCGCCAACGACCTTGCGCACGATCAGGCCGTCACCTCCCAGCCCCAGTCCTTGGAACCGACGCTGCGAACCGAACTTTCCCGACGGATTGGGAGGCCGGAACGGGATCCGATCTCGCCAATCGCCAACGTGCTCCGATTGGCCGAGGACTTGGCGACCAACAAGACGCACGTTCAGGTCGCCGAGGGAATCCTCAGCGACGACGGCGATGTCCAGCCGACTCACGCAGGTTGCGGGAGTCGACTAATCCAATCCTCGCCAACGGACGCCCACATCTCGCCTGCCTTGAGCGCACCCTCCCAGTCCGCGAAGTGCGGGTGCTCGGTCAATTTGCGGCACTGCGCAAAGCCATCGTCACCGAGGCTCATGACTCGCACCTCAGAGGGATCGAAACAGTCGAGCAGATATGGCGAATGAGTCGTCGCGACGATCTGCATGTGGTTCTGTGCCCTTAGCGCTGATCGCAGAATTGAGATCATCTCGGCCTGAGCGGCGGGGTGTAGGCCCTTGTCTAGGTCGTCGATCAGAAGAATCGACGGAGGGTTGCTGACAATTGACAAAAGGACGGCGAGCGCCATAAGCGTTCCCTCGCTGATGTGCTCCGCATCGACGGTGCCAACACCGGAATACTCAATCCCTACGCGATACGCAGGGTTCGTCGAATCGTTTCCGTCTCTTATCGCCTGAACCTCAAGAACATTCGGAACAATCTGACGCAGCATCTGAGTGAGGTCGTCGACCTTGCGGCGCTTCGTCAAAATAAAATCGGCGAGCGCGGCGGCCAAGCCGTCACCCGTTGGCTCGAGCCGTTGCTCAGGTCTGACATGGGCGCTCGATGAGCGCAGAGCTTCCCCGTTCAGTTGCAGGAGTTCCACTTTGTTCACCGTTGCGACCCAGGCCTTAAACAGATCACCCCGCTCACGTACCCTGAACAAGGAGTCATCGAATCGCATTACGCCGTCTTCGTCCGCCCGCACAACATCCGACGATCCATCGACCGTGATTCGACTGACTATCGATTGACTCGACATCAGCGGCGAAAGTGCCAGTTGCGAGACGGCCCGAAGATCGAGGAGTCCCTGGAGAACCGTCGTCTTGCCCGAACCATTTGGACCTACGAAGACCGTGAAGGGTTCAAGATCGACCGTCACGTCTCGCAACACCCGGAAGTTCGAGAACCTGACTCGATCGATCACGCCCTCAACGCTACCGGGGGACCAGTCGTGGCCCGGCTTCCCATCAAAACCTGTGAATTTGAGGCGAATCAGCCCCAGATTCACAGAAAACGGACCGTTTCTTGTGAATTCGGCGAGCCTGGCCAGCGTTTTCCACAGGTAGGCGGGGTGTCATCCCCAGGGATGTCAACACCTTGCGCTGTGGAAGGCTCTTCGGCTGAATGTTCCTCAAATCCCTCACTCTGAAGGGCTTCAAGTCCTTCGCCGAGACGACGAACCTGGAGCTCGAACCCGGGCTCACGGTGGTCGTCGGGCCGAATGGGTCGGGCAAGTCGAACATCGTCGATGCGGTGGCGTGGGTCCTCGGCGCTCAGGGCGCCCGGACGATTCGGTCGAACAAGATGGAAGACGTCATCTTCGCCGGCACGTCGAAAAAGGCGGCGCTCGGTCGAGCTGAGGTCACGCTCACCATCGATAACCATTCCGGGCGGATTCCTGTCGATCTGCCGGAAGTCACGATCACGCGCACGCTGTTCCGAACCGGTGAGAGCGAATACGCCCTCAACCGGGTGCCCTGTCGCCTGCTCGACGTTCAGGAGCTGCTCTCGGATTCCGGAGTCGGTCGTCAGCAGCATGTGATCGTGAGCCAGGGCCAGCTGGCCGCCATCTTGGATTCGCGACCAGAAGATCGTCGCTCCGTCATCGAAGAAGCGGCCGGCATCCTCAAGTTCCGCAAGCGGCGCGAACGAGCCCAACGTCGGCTCGACGCGACCGAAGCCAACGTGGTCCGCCTCGGCGACGTGCTGCGCGAGATCAGGCGCACGCTTCGTCCGTTGGAGCGCCAAGCCGAGTCAGCACGTCGATACGAGGAGATGTCGACCGAACTCTCGGCGATCCGTCTCCACGTCTCCGGACGCGAGTTCGCCGGGCTCCGCGTGCGAGCCCAGACGAGCGCTCGCGAACGTGGTGAACTGACGGCGAAAGAGACGGCGTTGCGCACGGCGCTCAGCCGTCTCGACACCGATGTGACGATGGCCGAAGCCGAGCTGTCGGCCTTTGGCCAGGGTGGCGGTGCGTCGGTCGAAGGTATCGACGATCCGTTCGCCGGACACGACATCAACGACGCTCTCACCCGGGCCGAGTCGCTCTACCAAAAGGCGCGCGGACAACTCGCATTCCTCGGCGAGCGTCGCCGGTCCATCGAACGCGACCGCAATGCGTTCCTCGATCAAGGCGTGGTCGAAACGTTGTCGTCGGAAGCAGCGCGTCTCACCATCGAGATCGAGGAGGTCGAGCGCGTCGCCGCCGATCTACCGCCGCGCTTCGACGCACTCGACGACGACGAGGTCTCGCTTTCCACCGCCCGCAACGATTTCTTGGAGCAGTGGGGCGCCGATACCGACGACAGTGATCGTCCGGGCCCCA